>NZ_JBJGZX010000005.1:0-193343 GCF_054050735.1 Blastococcus sp. SYSU D00813 | reverse complement strand
GGGCGCCGGCCGCTGTGGTGGGGGGGGGGCCGCCCCCCCCCCCGCCCGCGGGCCCCCCCCCCCGGGGGGGGGGCCGGCCCCCCCCGCGACGATCAGGTCACCTGATCGTGGCCCCGTCGTTCAGTGGGCGTGGCCGTGGCCGTGCGAGTGGCCGTGGGTGTGGTGCCCGGCCCCGGCCTCCTCCTCCTGCGGCGCCTCGACGACCGCGGAGTCGGTGGTGAGGACCATCGCCGCGATGGAGGCGGCGTTGCCCAGCGCGGCCTTGGTGACCTTGACCGGGTCGATGACGCCCTGGGCGGCCAGGTCGCCGTACTCGCCGGTGGCGGCGTTGAAGCCGGTGCCGACGCCGGCCTCGCGGACCTTGCTCACCACGACGCGGCCCTCGAAGCCGGCGTTCTCGGCGATGCGGACCAGCGGGGCGTCCAGCGCGAGCCGGACGGCGCGGGCGCCGGTCAGCTCGTCACCGGACAGGTCGAGCGCGTCGATCGCCGCGGCGGCGTGCACGAGCGCGGAGCCGCCACCGGGGACGACGCCCTCCTCCACGGCGGCGCGGGTGGCGGCGATGGCGTCCTCGATCCGGTGCTTCTTCTCCTTCATCTCGACCTCGGTGGCCGCGCCGACGCGGATGACGCCGATGCCGCCGGCCAGCTTCGCGAGCCGCTCCTGCAGCTTCTCGCGGTCCCAGTCGGAGTCGGTGGCCTCGATCTCGCGGCGGATCTGCGCCACCCGGTCGGAGATGGCCTCGCCGGTGCCACCGCCGTCGACGATGGTCGTGTCGTCCTTGGTGACGACGACGCGGCGGGCGGTGCCGAGCACCTCGGGGCCGACCGAGTCGAGCTTCAGGCCGACGTCCTCGCTGACGACCTGGCCGCCGGTGACGATGGCCAGGTCGGTCATGAACGCCTTGCGCCGGTCGCCGAAGTACGGCGACTTCACCGCGACGACCTTGATGGTCTTGCGGATGGAGTTGACGACGAGGGTGGACAGCGCCTCGCCCTCGACGTCCTCGGCGACGATCAGCAGCGGGCGCCCGCCGGAGGAGAGCACCTTCTCCAGCAGCGGCAGCAGGTCGGCCAGCGCGCTGACCTTGCCCTGCACGAGGAGGACGAGCGCGTCCTCGAGGACGGCCTCCATCGCCTCGGTGTCGGTGACGAAGTACGGCGACAGGTAGCCCTTGTCGAACTGCACGCCCTCGGTCACGTCGAGCTCGGTGGAGAGGGTGTTGCTCTCCTCGACGGTGATGACGCCGTCCTTGCCGACCTTCTGCATCGCCTCGCCGATCAGGTCGCCGACCTCGGCGTCCTGGGCGGAGACGGTGGCGACGCCGGCGATGGCGTCCTGCTCCTCGACCGGGATCGCGACCTCGTCGAGCGCCTTGTGCACGGCGTCGACGGCGGCGCGCATGCCGCGGCCCAGGCCCATCGGGTTGGCGCCGGCGGCCACGTTGCGCATGCCCTCGTGGACCAGCGCCTGCGCCAGCACGGTCGCGGTGGTGGTGCCGTCACCGGCGACGTCGTTGGTCTTGGTGGCGACGTTCTTGGCCAGCTGCGCGCCGAGGTTCTCGTACGGGTCCTCGAGCTCCACCTCGCGGGCGATGGTCACGCCGTCGTTGGTGATGGTCGGGGCGCCGAACTTCTTGTCGAGGACGACGTTGCGCCCGCGCGGGCCCAGCGTCACCTTGACCGCGTCGGCGAGCTTGTCGACGCCGCGCTCCAGGGAGCGGCGGGCGTCCTCGTTGAACTTGATGATCTTGGCCATGGGCCGACTCCTCGATCAGGTCTGTCTGGGGTGGGACGACGACCGCCCCGGGACCCGGTGTCTCGGGTCGCCGGGGCGGTCGAAGGACCCCGTCCTCCTCACCCCTCGCGAACTCGGGGGGAGCCTCTGGACGGGGCCGGCGTCGCTGGGGTTCGGTGGTCCGGTTACTTCTCGACGACGGCGAGCAGGTCGCGCGCGGACAGGACGAGGTAGTCCTCGCCGCCGTACCGGACCTCGGTGCCGCCGTACTTCGAGTAGATGACCACGTCGCCGACGTTGACGTCGAGCGGGACGCGATTGCCGTTGTCGTCGACGCGACCCGGGCCCACGGCGATGACCGTGCCCTCCTGCGGCTTCTCCTTGGCGGTGTCCGGGATGACCAGACCGGAGGCGGTGGTGGTCTCGGCCTCGTTGGCCTGGACCACGACGCGGTCCTCCAGCGGCTTGATGTTGACCTTGGTAGCGGTCGTCACGTCGGTGACGCCCCCTTCGGGATCGACGGTCGGGTGGCTGATGCTGTGGCACGGACCTGCACACCTGCCGTCGCGGGGGTCAGGCGGCTGCCGTGTCGTTGGCACTCTACCCATGAGAGTGCCAGCCCCTCAACCGGGTCCCCCGACGGTGTCGCGGACCGGTGCGTCACGCTGTCGGCGTGCCAGCCCAGCCCCCGGAGGACGGTCCCGGCGGAGCCCTCGGGCAGCTCCGTCTCCTGCGGACGCCGGAGGGCGCGGCGGCCACCGCGCGGGCCGCGCAGCTGCAGGCCGCGGGGGTCGACCTGCTGCCCGGGCTGGACCGGCTGCGCGCCGAGGCCGGGCCCGGGCTCGCCGGTCCGGCGTGGGAGCTCGCCCGGCTGCGGGCCCGCGCCCGCCCGGTGTTCGGCGCCGACGCCGACCGGCTGTTCCTGACCGCCGACACGCTGGAGCAGGCCGGCCGCCCGGAGCTCGCCGCGCGGCGTGCCGCCCGGCTGCTGGCCGGCGGGGCCGGCGGGGCCGGCGGGGACGGCGCCGCCTCGGCCGTCGACCTCGGCTGCGCGTCGGGCACCGACACGGTCGCCCTCGCCCGGGCCGGCGCCGGCGCCGGCGTGCTCGCCGTCGACGTCGACCCGCTCGCCCGGGAGCTGACCGCCGCCAACGCCGAGGCGCTCGGGGTCGCCGACCGGGTGGAGGTCGTCGCCGGGGACGCCGTCGACCTGGTGGCCGCGGCGCGCGGCGGCGAGGTGGCCGGGCGCGCGGCCGCCGTCCTCGACCCCGCGCGCCGGGCCGGCGGACGGCGGCAGCTGGACCCCGACCGCTGGTCGCCCCCGTGGCCGACCGTCGCCGACCTGCTCGACCGCGTGCCGCTGACCGTGGTGAAGGTGGCGCCGGGCCTCGACCACGAGCGGGTGCCCGCCGGCGTCGAGGCCGAGTGGGTGTCGGTGCGCGGCTCGATCGTCGAGGCGCTGCTGTGGGGGCGGGGGGTGTCGGCGGTGTGGCGGCGCGCGACCGTCGTCCGGGACGGCGCGGTGCACGAGCTGACCGCCGCCGCCGACCCGGGGCCGGCGACCGCCGGGCCGGTGCGCGGGTGGCTGCACGAGCCCGACCCGGCGGTCATCCGCTCCGGGCTGGTGTCGCTCGCGGCCGCCGACCTCGGGGCGACGCTGGTCGACCCGACGATCGCCTACCTGACCTCCGACGCGCCGGCGAGCTCCCCCTGGGTCACGTCGTACCGCGTCGACGAGGTGCTGCCGTTCAACCTCAAGAAGCTCAGGGCGCTGCTCCGCCGTCGCGGCGTCGGCCGGGTGACGGTGAAGAAGCGCGGGTCGGCGATCGAGCCGGAGCAGCTCGCGCGGCAGCTGCGCGGCCCGGGCGAGGGCTCCGCCGTCGTCGTCGTCACCCGCGTGGCCGGGCGACCCACCGCCCTCGTCTGCGCCCCCGTGTGAGCACTTCGCGCGCGAAAGCCCCTACGGGGTCACGACCTCGATGGGCAGCGAGCTGTCCGCGCCCAGGTCCGGGGACGACGGGGCGACGCCGGCCGCGACCAGGCGGGAACCCAGCGCGGCGACCATCGCCCCGTTGTCGGTGCACAGCCGCGGGCTCGGCACCCGCAGCACGATGCCGGCCGCCGCGCACCGCTGCTCGGCGAGCGCGCGCAGCCGCGAGTTCGCCGCCACGCCGCCGCCGAGCACCAGGTGGTCGACGCCGTGGTCGCGGCAGGCCCGCACCGCCTTGGCGGTGAGCACGTCGGCGACCGCCTCCTGGAACGACGCGGCGACGTCGGCGACCGGGACCGGCTCGCCGGCGCGCTGCCGGGCCTCCACCCAGCGGGCGACGGCGGTCTTCAGGCCGGAGAACGAGAAGTCGTAGGGCGCGTCCCGCGGACCGGTCAGGCCACGCGGGAAGTCGATGGCCGAACCGTCGCCCTCGCGCGCGGCCCCGTCGATCGGCGGCCCGCCCGGGAAGGGCATGCCGAGCACGCGGGCGACCTTGTCGAAGGCCTCGCCGGCGGCGTCGTCGACCGTCCGGCCGAGGGAGACCACCTCGCGCGACAGGTCGGGCACCAGCAGCAGCGAGCTGTGCCCGCCGGAGACGAGCAGCGCCAGCGAGGGCTCGGCCAGCTCGCCGTGCTGCAGCTCGTCCACGGCGACGTGCGCCGCGAGGTGGTTCACCCCGTACAGCGGCACGTCCAGCGCCAGCGCGTACGCCTTGGCCGCGGCCAGCCCCACCAGCAGCGCGCCGGTGAGCCCGGGGCCGGCGGTCACCGCGACCGCGTCGACGTCCGACGGGCTCACCCCGCCGTCGGCCAGCGCCCGGTGCACCGTCGGCACCATCGCCTCCAGGTGCGCCCGCGAGGCGATCTCCGGGACGACGCCGCCGAACCGCTCGTGCTCGGCCATCGACGTCGCCAGCGCGTCGGACAGCAGCGTGCGGCCGCGGACCAGCCCGACGCCGGTCTCGTCGCACGAGGTCTCGAACCCCAGTACCAGCGGCTCGTCAGCCACGGACCCTCTCCCGTCTCATCACGACCGCGTCGGTGTTGCTCGGCTGGTAGTAGCCGCGGCGCCGGCCGATCTCGGCGAACCCGCGGCGGCGGTACAGCCCCTGGGCGACCTCGTTGTCCGCCCGGACCTCGAGCAGCACCACGGGGCTGCGCCGGTCGGCCTCGGCGAGCAGCGCGTCGAGCAGCAGCGCGCCGATGCCCTCGCCCTGCCGCGCGCCGGCGACACCGATGGTGGCCACGTGCGCCTCGTCGTCGTAGGCGATGAGCCCGGCGTAGCCGACGACCCGCTCGTCACCGTCCGCGCCACCGACCGTGGCGACGAGGTAGTGGCGGGTGTCGGTGCGCGACAGCTCGTCGCGGTACATCGACACCGTCCAGGTGTCGGGGGCGAAGAGCTCCTCCTCGAGCTCCATCACCGCCGGCAGGTCGGCCAGCCGCATCGGCCGCAGCCGGACGTCGGTCATGCGGTGGTCACCGGCTTGAACGACGTCGGCGGGGTGGCGTCGGGCCGGCGCAGGTACAGCGGCACCAGGGGACCGGCGGACGACGGGTCGTCGAGCTGCGGCCCCGCCGCGCGCAGCAGCCCCGCCGTCGTCACCTCGGCGGGTGTCACGGGCGCCCCCAGCCGCTCGGCGAACGCCGGGTCGCCGGTGAGCGGCCCGGTCAGCCGCGCGGCCTCCGGGCGGACGACACCCGGGCCGTCCACCCGTGCGCCGGACGCGTCGTACGTGGCCCAGTAGACCTCCTTGCGCCGGGCGTCGGTGACCACGGTGCGGGCGCCGGAGCCGATCGCGTCCAGGGAGCAGACGCCGACCACCGGCAGCCCGCGGGCGTCGGCCAGGGCCGCCGCGGTGACCACCCCGACCCGCAGCCCGGTGAAGGGACCGGGGCCGAGACCGGTGACGACCGCCTCGACGTCGGCGAGCGCGAGCCCGGCGTCGGCGAGCACGCCCGCGATCGCCGGTGTGAGCAGCTCGGCGTGCCTCGTGCCGGAGGCGACGGCGCGCTCGGCGAGCACCTCGACCCCGCCGTCGGGCGACCGGCGGGCGAGGCCGGCCAGCAGGGTCGGCGTCGCGGTGTCGAGGGCCAGTACCAGCACGGAGAGCCAGGCTAGTTGGCCGCGCCCGACCGCCGGCGCCCGCTCCGGGCGGACCAGCGCAGCACGTCGACGTCCTCCCCCAGCACACGACGCAGCCGGGCCAGGTCCCGCCGCGAGGGATCGACGACGTGAGCCGTCCGCGCGCTCCGCAGCAGCGGCAGGTCCGAGGCGCTGTCGGAGTAGGCGTGGTCCACGGGCAGCTCCACCCCCGCTGCCCGCAGCGCCGTCAGCTTGCCCTCCCCGCGGGCGGGCACGGCCGCGCCCGGCAGGCCCCAGCGGCGGCGTGGCAGGCGCGAGGCGACCACCTCGACCCCGTCGAGCCCGATGGCCCGGCACACCTCCTCGGCCAGCGGGGTGGCGCACCCGGTGGCCACGACGACCCGGTCCCCGGCGTCCCGGTGCTCGCGCAGGCAGGCGAGCGCGGCGCCCGCCGCGCGGCCGCTGTCCGGACCCGCGTGCCGCGCCGCGAACTCGCGGGCCGCCCGGCCGAACGCCTCGTCGTCCAGTCCGACGGCGGCCACCCAGACCAGCCACCGCTCGGCGTGGGGCCGGAGCCGCGCCACCGGCATCGCCACGAGCCAGGCCGGCGCCGTGACCACCGCCGCGGCCAGGCGGAGCGGCTGCCGGGTGAGCAGGTGCCGGAGGAAGGCCCCGAAGGAGTCGCCGGCGACGAGGGTGCCGTCGAGGTCGAAGACGACGGTGCGGCGGCTCACCACGCCAGCCGCTGCTCCCAGCCGGGGCCGTGCGGCACGAGGACGGCGGTGCGCACGTCGTCGTCCCGGCGGTCCAGGCGCACCTCCAGGTGCTCGTCGGCGAGCTGCTCGACCAGCCCCTGCCCCCACTCGACGACCGTCACCGACTCGTCGGTGGACGCGTCGAGGTCGAGGTCGTCGACGTCGGCCACGCCACCCAGGCGGTAGGCGTCCACGTGCACCAGCGGCACCCGCCCGCCGCGGTGCACGCGGGCGATCACGAAGGTCGGCGAGGTGACCGGCTCGCGCACGCCGAGCGCGGCGCCCAGCCCCTGGGTGAGCGCGGTCTTGCCGGCGCCGAGCGGGCCGACCAGCACCACCAGGTCGCCGGCGCGGACCACCTCGGCCAGGGCCGCGCCCAGGGCGCGGGTGTCCTCCGCCGTGGGCAGCACGTGCTCGCGCCTCATGCCAGCACCCCGGCGATGGCGGTGAGGTCGGCGAGCAGCCCGGCCCGCGGCGCGCCGTTCGGGCCGAACCGGATCGCGGCGGAGGGGTGGTAGGTCGCCCAGACGGACCGGCCGTCGACCTCGTGCGGCCGGCCGCGCACCTGCGCCAGCACCGTGCGCGGGCCGAGGAACCACTTGGCACTGGACAGCCCCAGGGCGACGACGACCGGCGGGTCGAGCAGCTCCAGCTGGCGGCGCAGCCAGCCGCTGCAGCGGGCCACCTCGGGGCTCTTGGGCGTGCGGTTGCCCGGCGGGCGGCACTTCACCACGTTGAGCACCGCGGCCTGCCCGCGGTCCAGCCCGGCCTCGGCGAGCAGCTGGTCCAGCAGCGCGCCGCTCCTCCCGACGAACGGCCGGCCGGTCTCGTCCTCGTTCGCGCCGGGCGCCTCGCCGACGATCGCGAACCGTGGCCGGCCGGACGCCGGGACGTCCCCGACGACGACGTGCTGCCGGCTGCCGGCGAGCTCCGGACAGGCCACGCAGGGACGGGCCGCGGCGGCGAGCGCCGCCCAGTCGGCGGCCGCGGCGGCCGTCCGGGCGACCTCCTCAGCCGCGGCGTCGAACCGGGGCGGACGGGGGGCTGCCACGAGCCCGACCCTACGACGCGGCCCGGCACGGCGCGGACCGCCGGAGCTGCCGTTGGTCCCTGTCCCCCGCCGCGGCGTCGTGCCACGGTTCCCCGTACCGGACCGGAGGGGAGGACGCCGTGACCGCGGTCCCCGGGCTCGACGTGTACGAGGCGGCCTGGCTGGCGGGCGGCGTCCCCCGGGTCGTGGAGACGGCGGTGGCGAGGCTCCTCGAGGACGGCCGGGTCCGGGCCTCCGGCGGCCTGCTGGCCACCGTCGACGCGACCCGGACCTCCCCGGTCGAGGGTGCGGTCCTCGACGCGGTCGGCACCCGCGGGCACCGGCCGCTGGACACCGTGGCGTGGCGCGCGGCCGCCGACGACCGGGTGCGGGCGATCGGGCGTGGCCTGGCCGACCGCGGGCTGCTGCGCCCCTCCTCCCGGTGGCGCCGGGCCGGTGTCCGGCCGACCCGGGCCGGCCGGGAGCTCCTGCGCCGTGCGGCCGCCGTCGCCCCGGCGGACGGCGACGCGACCGCGTGGTGCGTGGCGCTGCACGGTCCCGGGCGGCTGCCCGACCCGGCCCTGCGCCGTGCCCTGACCGAGCGCCCGCCCGCCCCGGCGTCGGTGCCGGAGCCGGACGTGCGCGCCCTGCGGGAGCACCGCCGGGCGCTCACCACGGAGCCGCCCGAGGCGCTCGCCTGGCGGACGGTCCCCACCGACGGCGGCGCCCCTTGACGGACCTCAGGCGCTGGCGGCGGTCCGCTCCGCGCTCACCCGCCGGATCAGCGCGGTCAGCGCCGCGGTGACCTCGGCCGGCTTCTCCAGCGGCACCATGTGCCCGGCGTCGGGGACCACGACGTGCTCCACCAGGTCCGCGTCGTCCCCGCCCAGGAGCTCGACCAGCTTCTCGCTGTGCTCCGGCGGGATGAGGGTGTCGCTGTCGCCGGTCAGGACCAGGGTCGGGACGGCGCGCAGCGGCTCCAGCGCGCCGGTCTCGTCCAGGCCGGCCAGCGCCGGGTAGAACTCCGCGATCACGTCGACCGGCGTGCCGGCGATCATCGCGTCGACGTAGCGGCCCAGCGCCGGGTCGACGTCCCGCGACGCGAAGGACAGCGACCAGGTCGCCGCCGAGACGATCGACGCGGCCAGCCGGCGGGTCCGCTCGGCGAGGCCGGGACGGCGGCGCATCGTCCACGCCGCGACCGGGATGACCGCGGCGCGGACGCGGGTGAAGAACTCGGGCAGCCCGAAGGAGAGCTCGGACAGGTTCCCGCTGGAGGTCGACAGCAGCGCGGCGCCCACCACCCGGTCCCCGAACAGCTCCGGGTGCACCTCGGCCAGCGCCATGACGGTCATCCCGCCCATGGAGTGCCCGACCAGGACCACCGGCCCGCGCGGCACCCGCGCCCGCAGCACCGCCGCCAGGTCGCGCCCGAGCTGCTCCATCGTCGAGTGCTCGGCCGGGCCCCGGCCGGAGGAGCCGTGCCCGCGCTGGTCGTAGAAGACCAGCCGCGCCTTCGGGCGGGACCCGTTGGCGGTGGCCAGCTCCGCACCCAGGGACCGGCGCTGGAAGGTCCAGGAGTTCATCGACAGCGTGTAGCCGTGCACGAAGACGACGGTCAGCGGCGCGTCCAGGGGGCCGACCTCCTCGACCGCGAGCAGCACGCCGTCGTCGGCCTGCACGAGCGCGGTGCGGTCGGCGTGCCGTGAGACCTGGCCGAGCGGGTCCTCCTCGCGCAGCTCGGCGTCGCTGGCCCCGGCGGGCAGCCCGGCGGCCGAGCCGACCCGCTCGGCGTCGACCCGGCGGGCGGCGTGCCGGTGGACGACGACGCCGACCGCGGTGCCGGCGGCGGCCAGGCCGGCCACGCCGGCGACGACGCCCGCGGTGGAGTGGGGACCGTGGGCCCGCTTCCGCGCGCTCATCGGACCGTCCCCGCCGTGCCGACGTAGCGGCGGGCGAACCGGCCGCCGATCCGCGCGACCAGCTCGTAGTGGATGGTGTCGACGGCGTCGGCCCACTGCTGCGCGGTGGGCTCGCCGTCGGTGCCCGGCCCCCAGAGCACGACGCGGTCGCCGGCGCGGACCGGGTCGTCGCCGACGTCGAGCACGAACTGGTCCATGCACACCCGGCCGGCGATCGGCCGCTGGGCGCCCGCGGCGAGCACCGGCGCGCGGTTGCCCGCCGCCCGGGGGATGCCGTCGGCGTAGCCCGCGGGCACGATCGCCAGCGTCGTCTCGCCGGCCGTCGTGTAGGTGTGCCCGTACGAGACGCCGGCGCCGGCGGGCACCCGCTTGGTGAGCAGGACCCGCGCCTGCACGGTCATCGCCGGGCGCAGCCCGTACGCGGCCGGGTCGCCGCCCAGCGGGTCCAGGCCGTAGACGGCGACGCCGGGGCGGACCATGTCGTACCAGGTCTCCGGCAGCGCCACGGTGGCCGCGGAGTTGGCCAGGTGGCGGCGGGCGTCGCGCAGGCCGGCGTCCCGGGCGACGGAGACGGCCTCCTCGAACACCGCCTTCTGCAGCCCGATCGTGGGGTGGGTGGGCGCGTCGGCGTAGGCCAGGTGGCTCCAGAGGCCGACCACCTCGACCTCGCCGCCGGCCCGGGCCCGCGCCGCGGCGGCGACCACGGCCGGCCACTCGTCGGGCGTCGCCCCGCCGCGGGACAGGCCGGTGTCGACCTTGAGGTGCAGCCGCGCCGGGCGGCCCGCGGCCCGGGCCGCCTCGACGACCTCCTCGACGCCCCACGTGGCGTTGACCGACACCTCGACGTCGGCGGCCAGCGCGGCGGCGAGGTCCTCCCCGGGCGCGTTGAGCCAGGCGAGCAGCGGGGCGGTGACCCCGGCGGCGCGCAGCGCGAGCGCCTCCTCGACCACGGCCACGCCCAGGGCGTCGGCGCCGCCGGCCAGCGCCGCCCGCGCGGACGGGACCAGGCCGTGGCCGTAGCCGTCGGCCTTGACCACCGCCATGAGCGGCCGGCCCACGCGCTCGCGGAGGGCCGCGGTGTTGGCGGCGATGGCGTCGAGGTCGACGACCACCTCGGCGCGGGTGGGTGCACTGCTCACCCGGTCAGTCTCCCAGGTCGGCGTCCCCGCCCCGGTGCAGCCGGGCGAGTGTCCCGGGCAGCCGGCGGACCAGGTCACCGGCGACCAGCGGCCCGTCCGCGGCGGCCAGCTGCGCCGCGCGGCCGTGCACGTGCGCGGCGACGGCGGCCGCCTCGGCCGGGGGCAGGCCCGTGGCGAGCAGCGCGCCGGCGATCCCGGAGAGCACGTCGCCGGTGCCCGCGGTGGCCAGCCACGGCGTCCCGGTGCCGTTGACGTACGCCTGCCCGTCGGGGGCGGCGACCACCGTGGCGGCGCCCTTCAGCAGCACCACCGCGCCGAGGTCGGCCGCGAGCCGGCGGGCCGCGCCGATCCGGTCGCTGCCGACGTCCTCCCCGAACCGGGCGTACTCGCGGTCGTGCGGGGTCAGCACCGTGGGTGCGTCCCGGTCGCGGACCAGGCCGGGACGGCGGGCGGCCAGCGTCAGCGCGTCGGCGTCGAGCAGCACCGGCAGGTCGGTGGCCAGCACCTCGGCGACGACGTCGGCCGCGGCGTCGTCCGTGCCCGTCCCGGGGCCGACCACCCAGGCCTGCACCCGGCCGGCGTCGGACGGCCGGCCCTCGGTGACGATCGCCTCCGGCCACGCGGCGCGCACCCCGGCGGCCGCGGTGCCGGCGTAGCGCACCAGGCCCGGCCGGGTGCGCAGCGCGGCGCCCGTGCACAGCACGGCGGCGCCCGGGTAGGTCGGCGAGCCGGCCACGACGCCGACCACCCCGCGGGAGTACTTGTCGTCGTCGTCGGTGGGCGGGTCGAGCCGCGCGGCGGCGTCGTCGTCGGTCAGCCGCACCGCCCGTGGGCGGGGCAGCGTGCCGCGGAGCCCGATGTCGACCAGGTGCACCTGCCCGGCGTGCTGGCGGCCCTCCCCCACGACCAGGCCGGCCTTGACCGCGCCGAAGGTCACGGTGTGCTGGGCGGGGAACGCCGCGCCGTCCACGGCGCCGGTGTCCGGATGGACCCCGCTGGGCAGGTCGACGGCGACCATCAGGCCCGGCCCGGCCGCCGCCTCGGCCACCAGCCGGGCCGCGGCCGGGCGCAGCCCGCCGCGGCCGCCGATGCCCACGATGCCGTCGAGCACCAGGTCGGCGCGGTCCAGGCCGGTGGCGCCGTCCGGCCCGGTGACCCGTCCGCCGGCGCGGCGCAGCGCGGCGAGGCCGGCGGCGTGCGCGCGGGCGGGGTCGAGCAGCACCGCGATCACCCGCACGCCGCGGCCGGCCAGGTGCGCGCCGGCGAACAGCGCGTCTCCGCCGTTGTCGCCGGCCCCGACCAGCGCGGTGACCCGGGTGCCGTGCGCGCGGCCGAGCAGCCGCAGGCAGACGGTGGCCAGCCCGGTCGCGGCCCGCTGCATCAGGGCGCCCTCGGGCCCCGCGGCCAGCAGCGGCGCCTCGGCGGCGCGCACCTCGCCGGCGGTGAACAGCCCGATCACGGCTGCTCCTCGCGCGGGATGCCCTCGGCCAGCACGAACGCCGAGGCGATCCCGCCGTCGTGGCTCAGCGACAGGTGCCAGGTGGTGACGCCCAGCTGGTGGGCCCGCCGGGCGACCGTGCCCTGGACGACGAGGTGCGGCCGGCCGGAGTCCCCGACCGTGACCTCGGCGTCGTGCCAGCGCAGGTCCCCGGGTGCCCCGAGCGCCTTGGCCAGCGCCTCCTTCGCCGCGAACCGCGCCGCCAGCGACTCACCGGTGCGCGGCCGGCCCGAGGGCGTGCGCTGCTCCTCGGCGGTGAACAGCCGGTCGCGCAGACCGGGGGTGCGCTCCAGCGAGGCGGCGAAGCGGTCGACGGGGACGACGTCGATGCCGATCCCGATGATCACGGGACGAGTCTGCCCCGGCCAGACCGCGGGCGCGGCCTCAGGACCGGTCGCCCAGCTGCTCGAGGAAGGCGTCGACGGCGGTGGTGAAGTCGTCGTTGTCGTCGCCGGCCACCATGTGCCCGGCCTCGGCGACGTCGACCACGCGGGCGGTGGGGACGGCGGCGAGGAACTCGGCGATCCCCTCGTCGTCGACCACGTCGGACCGGCCGCCGCGCACGACGAGCACCGGCACGGTGACGGCGCGGGCGAGGTCGAGCAGCGGCTCGGGCCGGACGCCGGGGCGCGGCTCGTCGTCGGGGACGATCTGCATCATCGCCGGGTCCCAGTGCCAGTACCAGCGGCCGTCCTCGCGCCGGCGCACGTTCTTCTTCAGGCCCTCGGGGTTCACCCGCCGCGGCCGCCGGGTGTAGGCGGCGACCGCGTCGGCGACCTGGTCGAGGTCGTCGAACCCGTCGAGGTGGGCGCGCATGAACTCGCCGATCCGCCTCACGCCCTCCGGCGCCGTCCGCGGCACGATGTCGACCAGCACCAGCGCGCGGGCCGCGCCGGGGTCGCGGCCGGCCACCGTGAGCGAGGTGAGCCCGCCGAGGCTGGCGCCCACCAGGACGACGCCGCCGCCCATCTGCCGCACCACGTGCGCGATGTCGCCGGCGTAGCGGTCCATGCCGTAGGTGCCGTCGGGCGACCAGTCGCTGTCGCCGTGCCCGCGCAGGTCCAGCGTCGTCGTCGTCCAGCCGCGCGCGGCCAGCTCCCGGGCCGCCCCGCCCCACGAGTGCCGGGTCTGCCCGCCACCGTGCAGGAACAGCACCTGGCCGCGGTCGCCGCCGGACCACCGGTCGCCGCGGAGCACGACGTCCCCGCAGTCGTGGGAGACCGTCTCCGGCGCCTCGATCGTCGTCACCCGTCGGAGAGTAGGGACCCTCCTGCCCCCCACCACTCGCAGGCTCGCGTGGGCCCCTGCAGGAGGGCCGGGATCGCTACTCGACGGTGACGGACTTCGCGAGGTTGCGCGGCTGGTCGACGTCGTAGCCGCGGGTGTCGGCGATCTCGCAGGCCAGCACCTGCAGCGGCACCGTCGTCACCACCGGCGCCATCAGCGTCGGGGTGCGCGGGACCCGGATCACGTGGTCGGCGTAGGGGACGACGTCCTCGTCGCCCTCCTCCGCGATCACGATGGTGCGCGCCCCGCGGGCCCGGACCTCCTGGATGTTGGAGACCACCTTGCCGTGGACCGACTCCCGCGCCCGCGGCGACGGGACGACCACGACCACGGGCGTGCCCTCGTCGATCAGCGCGATCGGGCCGTGCTTGAGCTCGCCGGCGGCGAATCCCTCGGCGTGGATGTAGGCCAGCTCCTTGAGCTTGAGCGCGCCCTCCAGCGCCACCGGGTAGGCGACGTGCCGGCCCAGGAACAGGATCGTGTCCGCCGACGCCAGGGACCGGCCCAGCTCGCGCACCGGCTCCATCTGCAGGAGCACCTCGTCCACGGCCTCGGGCAGCCGGCGCAGGTCCTCGACGATCTGGGCGACCTCGTCGGCGTACTTGATGCCCCGGATCTGGGCGAGGAAGAGCCCGACGAGGTAGCAGGCGACGATCTGCGCCAGGAAGCTCTTGGTCGAGGCGACCGCGATCTCGGGCCCGGCGTGGGTGTACAGGACGGCGTCGGACTCCCGCGGGATCGTCGAGCCGTTGACGTTGCAGATGGCCAGCACCCGGGCCTTCTGCTCCTTGGCGTGCCGCAGGGCCATGAGGGTGTCCATCGTCTCGCCGGACTGGCTGATGACGACGACGAGCGTGGAGCGGTCCAGCACCGGGTCGCGGTAGCGGAACTCGCTGGCCACCTCGACCTCGACCGGGATGCGGGTCCAGTGCTCGATGGCGTACTTCGCGATGAGCCCGGCGTGGTACGAGGTGCCGCAGGAGACGACGAACACCTTGTCGATGTCGCGCAGTTCCTGGTCGGAGAGGCGGACCTCGTCGAGCACCAGCTCGCCGCCGTCGCCGATCCGGCCGAGCAGGGTGTCGGCGACCGCCTGCGGCTGCTCGGCGATCTCCTTGAGCATGAACCACTCGTGGCCGCCCTTCTCGGCGGCGGCGGCGTCCCAGTCGACGGTGTAGGCGGTGGGCTCGACGACGGTGCCGGCGAAGTCGGTGACGGTCAGCCCCCGCTCGCGGTGGATCTCGACGACCTGGTCCTGGCCGAGCTCGCGGGCGTCGCGGGTGTGCGCGATGAAGGCGGCGACGTCGGAGCCGAGGAAGAACTCCCCGTCCCCGATGCCCACCACGAGCGGGCTGTTGCGCCGCGCGGCGACGAGGGTGTCGGGCTCGTCGGCGTGCGTGGCCACGAGGGTGAAGGCGCCCTCGAGCCGGCGGCACACGACGCGCATGGCCTCGGCGAGGCGGTCCGGGCCGGCCGGCAGCTCGTCGTAGGCGGCGGCCAGCAGGTGCGCGGCCACCTCGGTGTCGGTGTCGGAGCCGAACTCGGTGCCGCGCTGCTCGATCTCGGTCCGCAGCACGGCGAAGTTCTCGATGATGCCGTTGTGGATCACCGCCACCCGGCCGTCGGCGGACAGGTGGGGGTGGGCGTTGCGGTCGGTCGGGCCGCCGTGGGTGGCCCAGCGGGTGTGCCCGATGCCGATGGTCGACGCCGGCAGCGGCGCGTCGGCCAGGACCTTCTCGAGGTTGGCGAGCTTGCCGGCCTTCTTCGCCGTGGCCAGCGCACCGCTGCCGCCGTCGCCGACCCGGACCGCCACTCCCGCGGAGTCGTAGCCCCGGTACTCCAGCCGCCGCAGGCCCTCGAGGACGACGTCCAGGGCGTCCTGCGGACCGACGTAACCCACGATGCCGCACATTCGACCGAGGGTACCGGCGCGGAGCGGCCGGGCCGCGGACCCGTGGGGTGACCCTCGCCCCGACGAGGGGGCTCAGGACACCGCGGCGACGACCTCCGCGAGCCGGTGGGCGACGTCGTCGGCCTGCTCCTGGGTGGGCGCCTCGACCATGACCCGGACCAGCTGCTCGGTGCCCGAGGGGCGCAGCAGCACGCGGCCGTCGTCGCCCAGCTCGGCCTCCACGGCGTTCACCGCGTCGGCCACGGCCTCGCTCTCGACCACGGCGATGCGGTCGCGCACCGGCACGTTGACCAGCACCTGCGGCAGCCGCTCGACCACGGAGGCCAGCTCGGCCAGCGACGCGCCCGTCGTCCGCATGCGCCCGAGCAGCGACAGGCCGGTGAGCAGGCCGTCGCCGGTGGTGGCGTGGTCGAGGAAGACGAGGTGGCCGCTCTGCTCGCCGCCGAGGCTGAGCCCCCCGCGGCGCAGCGCCTCGAGCACGTACCGGTCGCCCACGGCGGTGGTCTGCACCGAGATGCCGGCGCGACGCATCGTGTGGTGGAAGCCGAGGTTGCTCATGACGGTGGCGACGACGGTGTCCTCGCGCAGCGCGCCGCGCTCCTTCAGGCCGAGGGCGCAGACGGCGAGGATCGCGTCGCCGTCGACGGGGTCGCCGGTCGCGGAGACGGCCAGGCAGCGGTCGGCGTCCCCGTCGTGGGCGATGCCGAGGTCGGCGCCGTGCGCCCGGACGGCCTCGGTGAGCGGGCCCAGGTGGGTGGAGCCGATGCCGTCGTTGATGTTCCAGCCGTCGGGGTCGCCGCCGATCACGTGGACGGTGGCGCCGGCGCGGCGGTAGACGTCGGGCCCGACGCCCGCCGCGGCGCCGTGCGCGCAGTCGACGACGAGGCTCAGCCCGGCCAGCGGCTGGTCGACCGTGCCCAGCAGGTGCTCGGCGTAGCGGGCGCCGCCGTCGGTCAGGTCCCGCACGCGGCCGATCCCTGCCCCGGTGGGCCGGTGGCCGTCGGTGCGGCGGCGCTGCGTGGTGACGGTGTGCTCGATGGCCGCCTCGACGGCGTCGGGGAGCTTGTGCCCACCGCGGCTGAACAGCTTGATGCCGTTGTCGGGCATCGGGTTGTGGCTCGCGGAGATCATGACGCCGAGGTCGGCGCCGGTGTCCGCGGTCAGGTACGCGACGGCGGGCGTGGGCAGCACGCCCACGCGCAGCACCTCGGCGCCCGCGCTCGAGAGGCCGGCCACGACCGCGGCCTCGAGCATCTCCCCGCTCGCGCGGGGGTCGCGCCCGACGACCGCGACGGGACGCGTGGTCCCGTCGCGGTCGGCGAGCACTCCTGCGGCGGCCCGTGCGACCGCCAGGGCCAACTCCGGCGTGAGGTCGTCGTTGGCCCGACCCCGGACGCCGTCGGTCCCGAAGAGTCTCCCCCCCATGGAATCGACGCCGCGCGGGTCAGCGCTTGCTGTACTGGGGCGCCTTGCGGGCCTTCTTGAGGCCGTACTTCTTGCGCTCCTTCACCCGCGCGTCGCGGGTGAGGAAGCCGGCCTTCTTGAGGGCCGGCCGGTCCTCGGCCTCGACCTCGATGAGCGCACGGGCGATCGCCAGGCGCAGCGCGCCGGCCTGCCCGGTGACGCCGCCGCCCTTGAGCAGGCCGACGACGTCGTACTGCTCGGCCTTGTCCAGCGTCACGAAGGGCTCACGGATGAGCTGCTGGTGCACCTTGTTCGGGAAGTACTCCTCGAGGGTGCGGCCGTTGAGCTTGAACTGGCCGGTGCCGGGCAGCAGCCGCACGCGGACCACGGCCTCCTTGCGCCGGCCGACGGTCTGGACCGGACGCCCCTCGGCGTCGGTCACGGTCAGCGAGCTGGTCACTGGGCCACCTGCTTGATCTCGTAGGTCTGGGGCTGCTGCGCGGCGTGCGGGTGCTCCGGCCCGGCGTACACCTTCAGCTTCTTGATCATCTGACGGCCCAGGCTGTTGTGCGGCAGCATGCCCTTCACCGCGCGCTCGATGACGCGGTCGGGGTGCGTGCGCAGCTGGTCGCCGACCGGGATGGCCTTGAGGCCGCCCGGGTAGCCGGAGTGGCGGTAGGCCATCTTCTCGTCCCGCTTCGAGCCGGTGAGGGCCACCTTGCCGGCGTTCACGATGACGACGAAGTCACCGACGTCGACGTGCGGGGCGAACTGGGGCTTGTGCTTGCCGCGGAGCAGGATCGCCGTCTGGCTGGCCAGTCGACCGAGCACCACGTCGGTGGCGTCGATGACGTGCCAGGTCCGGGCGACCTCGCCGGGCTTGGGGGTGTACGTGCGCACGGCGCTCGTGTCCTCCGTCGATCGTCGGGGTGGCTGGTGGGATCGCCTCACCGAACACGGGAGACGTCGCGGCGCGCGCGCACCAGCCGGCGGCCGCGCACCAGCCGACGACGATACCAGTCGAAGGACCCCGTCCTCCTCCCCCCTCGCGAGCTCGGGACGAGCCTCGGGACGGGGCCGGCGCGACGAGAGGCGAGGCGAGGGGGGAAGGGTGGTCCTCCTTCAGTCGTCGATCAGGTCCCGCTGGGCCGGGAGCAGCTCGTTCATCCGCGCGTAGTCGTCGGGAGCGGCCAGGCCGCCGACGTCGACGCTGGCCAGGAAGGTCCGGAAGCCGACGTAGCAGCGCTGGTAGAACGAGCCGCCGCCGGTGTCGAAGACGAAGCAGGGGGCCTCGGGGATGGCCGGCAGCACGAACGGCGTGCCGCCGAAGGCCGTCGTCTCCAGCTCCCGGAAGCCGTTGTAGACGGCGTTGGTCTGCTCCACCGTGCCGAAGCGGTACACGGCGACGGCGTACAGCGTCTCGCCCTCGTCGGACTGCTTGGCGTAGAAGCCGGAGAACCCGTTGCTGCCGAGCAGCTGCCGCTCGCGGGCCGGGTCGATCGCGATCCGCAGGTAGCCCTCGAAGTCGTAGGGGCCGGAGAAGTCGTTGAAGTCCCCCGGCGGGTCCAGCGTCATCGCCTGCAGGCCGTCGGGGTCGGTCGGCAGGGAGGGGACGTCGGCCTGCGGCGTGGGCGAGAAGCCCTGCAGCAGGGTCACCTGGTCGCCCAGCACCCGCGTGATGTCGTCGCCGGCGGCGGCCGCGAGGCCCTGGTGCCAGACGTAGGCGACCATCCGGCCGACCGGCACGAACGCCTGCACGGTGGCCCGGTCGCCCTCCTGCAGCAGCAGCGCGCCGCCGTCGGTCTCCACCGGCACGACCTCGAACCCGTCGATCGCCTGGGCCTCGACCAGCTCGTTCGCCGCGCGGGTGGCGGACTCCGGGTCGGACAGCTCCATGGCCAGCGTGATCGTGGCGAACTCGCCGTCCACCGTCTGGTTGCACTGGCCCCAGGCGGTGACGAAGCCGTAGTCCTCGAGGATCGGTGCCGCGGTGCCCGCCGTGAAGTAGCCCGTCTCCAGCCCGTCGGCCGAGGTGGCCGGTCCCGAGGGGAAGCAGGTCTCCGTGCGGTCCGGGAAGCTGGTCTGCACCAGCGCGGTGACCGAGGCGATGCGGTGGGCCTCCAGCAGGAGACCCACGCCCCGCGCCGGCGGCGGGGTGACGTCGACCGGCGGCTCGCTCGGCTCGGTGGTCGAGGGCGCGCTCGTCGTGGGTGGCGCGGAGGGCGTGGCGTCGTCCGCGGGGCTCGCGGTGCCGTCGACGGTGCTGGTGCACCCGGCCAGCGCGGTCAGCAGGACCAGCCCGGCCGCCCGGGCGCGCCACCCGCCGGTCACGGCGTGACCTGGCGCAGCCGCCCGGTGGCGACGTCGTACACGGTGCCGCGGACCTCCTTGGACAGCAGGTACGGGCTCTCCTGCAGCAGGCGGATGGAGGTCCGCACGTCCTCGTCGACGTCGGTGAAGGTGCGCGCCGGCCACGGCGGGCGGTGCCCGGTGGCCTGCTCGACGAGGTCGGCGAACGCCGCGTCGTCGATCTTCTGCAGCCCGCAGTCGGTGTGGTGCACCAGGACGATCTCGCGGGTGCCGAGCACGTGCTGGGAGATCGTCAGCGAGCGGATGGTGTCCTCGGTGATCACGCCACCCGCGTTGCGGATCACGTGCGCGTCACCGACGGCCAGCCCCAGCAGCGGGAACAGCGGCATCCGGGAGTCCATGCACGCCACGACGGCCACCTTGCGCGCAGGGGCGACGGGCAGGGCGCCGACGAAGGTCTCCGCCCACCGCTCGTTCGCCGCCAGCATCCCCTCGAACTCGGCCATCCACCGTCTCCTCTCGCGTCTGCCCAGGGCGGATAGAGGCTAGCGGCGGCGCGTCGGCCAGGATGGCGGGGTGCGCACCGTCGAGGAACACCGGGACGTCGTCGCCGGCCTGCTGGCCCCGATGCCGGCCGAGCGGGTCCCGCTCGCCGAGGCCCACGGCCGGGTGCTCGCCGAGGACGTCGCGGCGCTCGTGGCGCTGCCGGGCTTCGACAACTCCGCGATGGACGGCTACGCGGCCCGCGCCGCCGAGCTGTCGCCGCTGCCCGTGCGGATGCCGGTGGCCGACGACGTCCCGGCCGGGCGCACCGACGTCCGCCCCCTCGCGCCGGGCACCGTGCAGCGCATCATGACCGGCGCGCCGCTGCCGGCCGGCGCCGACGTGGTCGTGCCCGTGGAGCTGACCGACGGCCGCACCGACACCGTGGAGATCCGCGACCGGCCCGCCGCCGGCACGCACCTGCGCCGGGCCGGGGAGGACATCGCCGCGGGCACCGTCGCGCTGCCGGCGGGCACCCCGCTCGGCGCCGCGCAGCTCGGCCTGGCCGCCGCGGTCGGGCACCGGGACCTGCCGGTGACCCGGCGGCCGCGGGTGCTGGTGCTCTCCACCGGCAGCGAGCTCGTGGAGCCGGGCGCCGACCTCCTGCCGGGGCAGATCTACGAGTCCAACTCCGCGCTGCTGGCCGCCGCCGTGCACGACGCGGGCGGCACCGCGCGGACGCTGCACTTCGTGCCCGACGACGTCGACCAGTTCCTCGCCACCGTGCGCGCCGAGCTGGCCACCGCCGACCTGCTGGTCACCAGCGGCGGGGTGAGCGCCGGCGCCTACGAGGTGGTCAAGGACGCCTTCGCCGGGCTGGGCACCGTCGAGTTCGTCAAGGTGGGCATGCAGCCCGGCGGCCCCCAGGGCGCGGGCACGGTGGACGGCGTCCCGGTCGTGACGCTGCCCGGCAACCCGGTGAGCTCGTTCGTCTCCTTCGAGGTCTTCGTGCGCCCGGCGCTGCGCCGGTCCCTCGGGCACGCCACCCCCGACCGGCTGCGCGCCCCCGCGACGCTCACCGACCCGCTGCGGTCGCCGCCGGGGCGCCGCCAGTTCCTGCGCGGCCGCTACGACGGCGGGCGGGTCTCCCAGGTCGGCGGCCCCGGCTCGCACCTGGTGGCGCACCTGGCCCGCGCCAACTGCCTGGTCGTCGTCCCCGAGGACGTCACCGAACTGCCCGCCGGCGCCTCCGTGGACGTCGTGCTGATCGAGGGAGCGCTGCAATGAGCGAACAGCGGCTGACGCACGTCGACGAGTCCGGCGCGGCCCGCATGGTCGACGTCTCGGCCAAGGCGGTCACCGCCCGCGAGGCGACCGCGGCCGGCCGGGTGCTGGTCAGCCCCGAGGTGGTCGCACTGCTGCGCGGCGAGGGCGTGCCCAAGGGCGACGCCGTGGCCGTGGCCCGGATCGCCGGCATCGCCGGGGCCAAGCGGACACCGGACCTGGTCCCGCTGTGCCACCCGATCGCCCTGCACGGGGTCACGGTCGAGCTCGAGGTCACCGACGACGCCGTGGAGATCACCGCCACCGCCCGCACCGCCGACCGCACCGGCGTGGAGATGGAGGCGCTGACCTCGGTGGCCGTCGCCGGGCTGACGATGATCGACATGGTCAAGGCGGTCGACCCGCGGGCGTCGATCACCGACGTGCGGCTGCTGGCCAAGTCCGGCGGCAAGAGCGGCGAGTGGCGCCGGTGACCGTCCCGGAGGGGGCCCGCGCGGTCGTCGTCACCGCGTCCAACCGTGCGTCGGCCGGGGTCTACCCCGACCGCAGCGGGCAGGCGCTCGCCGACGGGCTGCGCGCGCTCGGCTTCGCGGTCGGCGAGCCCGTGGTGCTGCCCGACGACCGGGCGGCGCTCGCCGCTGCCCTGCGCGCGGCGGTCGCGTCGGGGGCCGACGTCGTCCTCACCACCGGCGGTACGGGCCTGTCCCCCACCGATGTCACGCCGGAGGCGACCCGCGACGTGCTCGAGCGGGAGGCGCCGGGCATCGCCGACGCCGTCCGCCGGTACGGGGCCCCGCAGGTGCCGACCGCGGTGCTGTCGCGCGGGCTGGCCGGGACGGCGGGGCGGACGCTGATCGTCAACCTGCCCGGCTCGACCGGCGGTGTGCGCGACGGCCTCGCCGTCCTCGGGCCGCTGCTCCCCCACGTCGTGAGCCAGCTCCGCGGCGGCGACCACTAGTGGAGTGCAGGAGCGCAGGAAACCCGCGCTCTCACACTCCGGTGAGGCGCTCCGGGCGGGTGTAGACGTTGCAGCCGTCGCCGCGGAGGAAGCCGACCAGCGTGATGCCGACGTCGGCGGCCAGCTCCACCGCCAGCGACGACGGCGCCGACACCGCGGCCAGCACGGGGATGCCCGCCATCGCCGCCTTCTGGGTGAGCTCGAAGCTGGCCCGCCCGCTGACCATGAGCACGTGCCCGGCCAGGGGCAGCCGGCCGGTGCGCACCGCGTCGCCGACGACCTTGTCCACGGCGTTGTGCCGGCCGACGTCCTCCCGCAGGGCCACCAGCTCGCCGTCGGCGGTGAAGAGCCCGGCCGCGTGCAGCCCGCCCGTCTTGTCGAACACCTGCTGGGCGGCGCGCAGCCGGTCCGGCAGCGCCAGCAGCGTGGCCAGCGGCAGCCGCACCCCGTCGGCGGCGACGTCGTGCCGGGTGCGGGTGCGGATCGCGTCGATGCTGGCCTTGCCGCAGACCCCGCAGGAGCTGGAGGTCAGGAAGTTGCGGTCCAGCGCCGTCTCCGGCGGCTCCACGCCCGCGGCGAGGTCGACGTCGACGACGTTGTAGGTGTTGCGGCCGTCGGCGTCGACCGAGTCGCAGTAGCGCAGCGCCAGGACGTCGGCCTCGGAGGCGATGACCCCCTCGGTGGCCAGGAAGCCGTGCACCAGGTCGAAGTCGTCCCCCGGCGTGCGCATCGTGACCGCCAGCGGCGTGCCCGACAGCCGGATCTCCAGCGGCTCCTCCGCCGCCACCGTGTCCGGACGGGTGGTGCGGTGCTCGCCGCGGATCCGCAGCACCGGCGTCCGGCTCGTGACTCGTCCCACGTCGGGCGACGGTACCCACGTGCGGGCCCTACGGTTCGCTCGTGCCCGCGCTGCCGCCCTACGCCGCCGTCGTCCTGGCGGGCGGGCGCGCGGCCCGGCTCGGTGGGCAGGCCAAGCCCCAGCTGCGGGTCGGCGACCGCTCGATGCTCGCCGCCGTCCTCGCCGCCGTCGCCGACGCCGGGACCCGGGTCGTCGTCGGGCCGCCGCAGCCGGTCCCCGACGGGGTGGTCGTCGTCCGCGAGCAGCCGCCGGGCGGTGGGCCGGTGGCCGCGATGCGGGCCGGCGTGGCGCGCGTCGACGCCGAGGTGGTCGCCGTCCTGGCCGGCGACCTGCCGTTCCTGACCGCGGAGCTGGTGCGGGGGCTCCGCGAGCGCCTCACCGGCGACGGTGTCCTCGTCGTGGACGACGCCGGCCGGGACCAGCTGCTGCTCGGTGTCTGGCGCACGGCGGCGCTGCGCGCGGCGCTGGCCGGGGCCACCGGGCACGCGCCGGTGCGCCGGGTGCTCGCCCCGCTGACGGCCACCCGCTGGCGGCCGCCGGTCGAGGCGGGCTCCCCCGCGCCGTGGACCGACTGCGACACCCCCGCCGACCTCGCCCGTGCGCGAGCGGCGGCGAGTGCGTTCACGGCCCCCGGGTAGGGGCGGCTCATGCGCGTCGTCGTCGCTGGGGCCCACGGGCAGGTCGCCCGCCGTCTCGGCCGCCTCCTGTCCGCCCGTGGTGACACCGTCGCCGGGATCGTGCGCAACCCCGGTCACGCCGAGGACCTGCGCGCCGACGGCGTCCAGCCGGTGGTGCTCGACCTGGAGCAGGCGACGGTCGAGGAGGTGGCGGACGTCGTCCGGGGCGCCGACGCGGTCGTCTTCGCCGCGGGCGCCGGCCCGGGCAGCGGGGTCCCGCGCAAGGACACCGTCGACCGCGCGGCCGCCGTCCTGCTGGCCGACGCCGCCGAACGGGCCGGCGTCCGGACCTACCTGCTGGTCTCCTCGATGGGCGTCGACCTCGTCGCCGGTGGGGCCACGCCCGAGGGGGTCGACGAGGTCTTCACGGCCTACCTGCGCGCCAAGCTCGCCGCCGAGGAGGCGGTGCTCGCCCGGCCGGCCCTGGCCGTCACGGTGGTGCGTCCCGGCGGCCTCACCGACGACCCGGGCACGGGCCGGGTGACGCTGGCACCCTCCGTCGAACGGGGATCGGTCCCCCGGGACGACGTGGCAGCCGTGCTCGCAGCCTTCCTCGACGCCCCCCGGGACGGCGCCGTGCTGGAGCTGGTCTCGGGGCAGACACCGGTCCCCGAGGCGGTCAGCTCGTCCTGAGCGCCCGGGTCCGCTCGGCCCGCGCGGCGAGCTCCTCGTCCGGCGGGTAGTCCACCGCGACGAGCGTGAGCCCGCCCGGCGGGACGACGGGCACCTCGCTCGAGCGCGCCGCCGAGCTGAGCAGCGCGGCCGGCCAGCCCGCGTCCCGCCGTCCCTCCCCGACCGCCGTCAGGGCCCCGACGAGGCTGCGGACCATCGAGTGGCAGAAGGCGTCGGCGGAGGCGTGCACCCGCACCAGGTCGCCGTCGCGCTCCACCCGCAGCTCCAGCAGCGTGCGGATGGTGGTGGCGCCCTCGCGGCGGCGGCAGAAGGCGGCGAAGTCGTGCATCCCGACGAGCCGCCGCGCGGCGGCGTCCATCGCGGCGGCGTCCAGCCGGCGGGGCCAGCCGACCGTGTCGGCCCGGCGCAACGGTGGCGGCCCGGCGTCGGCGTCGGTGAGCCGGTAGACGTAGTGCCGGGCGAGCGCGCCGAACCGGGCGTCGAACTCGGCCGGGACCTCGCGGACCGCCGTCACGGCGATGTCGGCGGGCAGCACGCCGCGCAACCGGCGGAGGAGCTTGGCCCGCTGCTCCTCCCACGCCTCGCGGGGCACGTCGGCGTGCGCGACCTGGCCGGTGGCGTGCACGCCGGCGTCGGTGCGGCCGGCGACGGTGAGGGAGACGGGGCGGCGCAGCACCCGCGCCAGCCCCTCCTCCAGGTCGGCCTGGACCGTGCGCCCGTGGGCCACGGGCTGGCGGGCCCAGCCGTGCAGGTCCGTGCCGTCGTAGGAGACGTCGAACCGGAGACGGACGAGCCCGCCACCGGATCCGGTGGCGGGCTCGTCGGCGTGCTGGGCGCTCAGGGCGTCATCGCGGGTCGGGGGCGGAGTCGCCGCCCTCGTACTGCTGGCTCGCGGTGGCGGCGTCGCCGAGCTCGGCGGCCTCGATCTCCGCGGCGGCCGCGTCGGCGACCTCCGGGGACAGCGCCGGGTCCTCGACGATCGAGACGTTCTGCCGGTGCGGCTGGGGCGTCACGGCGCCGTCGTCCTGGCGCTCGCCGTCGGGGTTGTAGAGGTCGGTGACGACCTCCTGGGCCTCGGCGTCGACCTGGCCGGCCGTGACCGCGGGCGAGGTGTCGCCGCCGGGACCGGTGGTCTCGCCGTCGAGCGTCGCGCCCTGGTCCCCGCCGCCGACGGAGACGCCGGAGGCGCCGGGGCTGCCCGGCTCGCTCACTTGGTGCCGTCCGTGTCCGCGGTGTCGCCCGCGGGCGCGTCGGTGGCGTCGTCGTCGGCCTCGTCGGCGTCCGTCTCGGTGGTGGCCTCGGCGTCGAGCTCCTCCGGGGAGTCGGCGCTGTCGGCGGAGTCGGCGCTGTCCACCGAGTCGGCGCTGTCGGCCGACTCGAGCGCGTCCGCGGTGACCTCGCCGCTGGCGGCGGCCGCGCCGGCGCCCGAGGCGAACCGGGTGCCGCGGGCCCGCTCGGCCTCGCCGACGGCCTGCTGCCCGACGGTCAGGGCCTCGACGAGCTCGATGACCGCCATCGGGGCGTTGTCGCCCTTCCGGGGGCCCACCTTCGTGATGCGGGTGTAGCCGCCGGGCCGGTTCTCGTACCGGGGGCCGATCTCGGCGAAGAGGTGGTGGACGACGTCCTTGTCCCGGATGGTCGTCATGACCTGGCGACGGGCGTGCAGGTCACCGCGCTTGGCGAAGGTCACCAGCTTCTCGGCCAGCGGGCGCAGCCGCTTGGCCTTCGCCTCGGTGGTGGTGATCCGGCCGTGCTCGAACAGCGACGTGGCCAGGTTGGCCAGCATCAGCCGCTCGTGCGACGGGGAACCGCCGAGACGGGGGCCCTTGGTGGGGGTGGGCATGTCGGTCCTTCCTCAGGCGGCCGGGCGGACGTGCCGGCTGCGTCAAGCGGTCGTGGTGCCAAGCGGGGTGGTGCGTGCCCCGGCTCCCAGTGTGCGGGTACCGAGGCGGCGCCGGACAGCGGGCTGACCCGCCGTCCGGCGCCGGTGTGCTCAGAGCTGCTCGGTCTCCTGGTACGCGGCGTCGCCGTAGTCGGCGCCGTCGGCGTACCCGGTGGTCTGGTACGCGTCGGTCTCGTAGCCCTCGTCGTAGCTCTCGATCGAGCTGGGGATGAACCCGGGCGGGCTGTCCTTGAGCGCCAGGCCCATGGCCGCCAGCTTCATCTTGACCTCGTCGATGGACTTGGCCCCGAAGTTGCGGATGTCGAGCAGGTCCGCCTCCGAACGGGTGACCAGCTCGCCGACGGTGTGCACGCCCTCGCGCTTGAGGCAGTTGTAGGACCGGACGGTGAGGTCCATGTCCTCGATCGGCATCGAGAAGTTCGCGATGTCGGCGGCCTCGGCCGGGCTGGGCCCGACCTCGATGCCCTCGGCGTCGAGGTTCAGCTCGCGCAGCAGGCCGAACAGCTCGACCAGCGTGGAGCCGGCGCTGGCGATGGCGTCGCGCGGGGCGATCGACGGCTTGGTCTCGACGTCGACGACCAGCCGGTCGAAGTCGGTCCGCTGCTCGACACGGGTCGCCTCGACGGCGTAGGTGACCTTGAGGACCGGCGAGTAGATCGAGTCGACCGGGATGCGGCCGATCTCCTGGCCGGGCTGCTTGTTCTGCGGGGCCGGCACGTAGCCGCGGCCACGCTCGACGACCAGCTCGATCTCCAGCCGGCCCTTGCCGTTGAGGGTGGCGATGTGCAGGTCGGGGTTGTGCACCTCGACGCCCGCCGGCGGCGCGATGTCCGCGGCGGTGACCTCACCGGGGCCCTGCTTGCGCAGGTACATGGTCACCGGCTCGTCCGAGTCGGAGCTGACCACGAGGCCCTTGAGGTTCAGGATGATCTCGGTGACGTCCTCCTTGACGCCCGGCACGGTGGTGAACTCGTGCAGGGTGCCCTCGATCCGGATGCTGGTGACAGCAGCACCGGGGATGGACGACAGCAGGGTGCGACGCAGGGAGTTGCCGAGCGTGTAGCCGAAGCCCGGCTCGAGCGGCTCGATGACGAACCGCGAGCGCTGCTCGGAGATCGTCTCCTCGGTCAGGGTGGGGCGCTGTGCGATGAGCACGGTCGTTCTCCTTCGTGTCCTCCGGCGACCGCCATATGACGCCGTGAGGGGGGTGGTGCTGGCTCCGGCGGACATCGGTCCGCCCGCCGGGGCCGTCGGCCCCCTCGCCGGGACCCACGCCCGCGGAGCGTGGCGCGGGTCCCGGCGAGGGGGTCCTTCCGCTACTTGGAGTAGAGCTCGACGATCAGCTGCTCCTGCACCGGGGTGTCGATCACCTGGCGGGCCGGCACGCTGTGCACGAGCACGCGCAGCTGGCTGCTGATGACCTCCAGCCACGGCGGCACGGGCCGCTCGCCGGCGCGGGCCTGGGCGACCTCGAACGGCATCATGGTCCGCGACTTCTCCGCGACCTCGATGATGTCGTTGGCGCTCACCCGGTACGACGGGATGTCGACCTTGCGGCCGTTCACCCGGATGTGGCCGTGGCGCACCAGCTGGCGGGCCATGTCACGGGACTCGGCGAAACCGGCCCGGTAGACCACGTTGTCGAGGCGCGACTCGAGGATCTGCAGGAGGACCTCACCGGTCTTGCCCTGCTTCTTGTTCGCCTCCTCGTAGTAGCCGCGGAACTGCTTCTCCAGCACGCCGTAGATGCGGCGGGCCTTCTGCTTCTCGCGCAGCTGCAGGAGGTACTCGCTGTCCTTGCTGCGGCCCCGGCCGTGCTCGCCCGGCGGGTAGGGCCGGATCTCGATCGGGCACTTCGGGGACTCGCACTTGCTGCCCTTGAGGAACAGCTTCATCTTCTCGCGCCGGCACATGCGGCAGTCGGCTCCGGTGTAACGGGCCACGTCAGGTACTCCTCGTCAGTCTCGTCTGTGGCCGGTCAGACCCGGCGGCGCTTCTTGGGGCGGCAGCCGTTGTGCGGCTGCGGCGTCACGTCCTGGATCTGACCCACCTCGAGGCCGGTGGCCTGCAGCGAGCGGATCGCGGTCTCCCGGCCGGAGCCAGGGCCCTTCACGAAGACGTCGACCTTGCGCATGCCGTGCTCCTGCGCCTTGCGCGCGGCGTTCTCGGCGGCCATCTGCGCGGCGAACGGCGTGGACTTGCGGGAGCCCTTGAACCCGACGTGCCCGGCCGAGGCCCAGCTGATCACGTTCCCGTTGGGGTCGGTGATCGACACGATCGTGTTGTTGAAGGTGCTCTTGATGTGCGCGGCGCCGTGGGCGACGTTCTTCTTCTCCTTGCGGCGGACCTTCTTGGCACCAGCCGCGGCGCGAGCCCTGGGAGGCATGTCTCTCCGGTTTCCTTCTGCTGTTCAGTGGCCAGATGCAGCACGCTGCGCGCCGTCGCTCCCGCCCTCACGGGTCGCCGCGACGGCGCGCACAGCGGCTTACTTCTTGCCGGCCTTCTTCTTGCCGGCGATGGTCTTGCGCGGGCCCTTGCTCGAGCGCGCGTTGGTGCGGGTGCGCTGACCGTGGACGGGGAGCCCACGGCGGTGGCGCAGACCCTGGTAGCAGCCGATCTCCACCTTGCGGCGGATGTCGGCGGCCACCTCACGGCGCAGGTCACCCTCGACGCGGAAGTGCTCGTCGATGTAGTCGCGCAGCTTCAGCAGGTCCTCGTCGCTGAGGTCCTTGGCGCGCAGGTCCGGGCTGACGCCCGTCGCGGCCAGGGTCTCCTTGGCGTGGGTCTTGCCGATCCCGTAGATGTAGGTGAGCGCGATCTCCATCCGCTTCTCGCGGGGCAGGTCGACGCCGGCCAGTCGTGCCATGTCTCAGGTACTCCCTCAGCCCTGCCGCTGCTTGTGGCGGGCGTTGTCGCAGATGACCATGACCCGGCCGTGCCGGCGGATCACCTTGCACTTGTCGCAGATCTTCTTCACCGACGGCTGGACCTTCACCGGTGCCGCCCCTCATTCCTGTCGATCGTGAGCCGGCCGCGGTCCGCCCGGGATCGGGCGCCGCGACACGGCGGTTACTTGTACCGGTAGACGATGCGACCGCGGGTCAGGTCGTAGGGCGAGAGCTCCACGACCACTCGGTCCTCGGGCAGGATGCGGATGTAGTGCTGTCGCATCTTGCCGCTGATGTGGGCGAGCACCCGGTGCCCGTTCTGCAGCTCCACCCGGAACATCGCGTTGGGCAGCGGCTCGACGACGCGACCCTCGACCTCGATGGCCCCGTCCTTCTTCGCCATGCCCTACACGGCCTCCCTGACTCGGTCTCCGCCCACGCCGGGACCCGGCGAGACGGTGTGGTGGTTGCTGAACAGGTGGTGCACAGGCGTTCTCGCGAGGGCGCCCTGCGTCGTGCGGCCACAGCACGACGACAGGACGGCGCGAACGCCGTCGTTCACTGTACCCCGCCCCTGCGGGGCGCTCCAACCCGGCCTCCGTCACAACGGAACCCGGCCTCCCTGCAGGGGCCCGCCGCGAGCTCGCGAGCGGTGAGGGGGCACGGAGGTCCCCCGCCTACTGGCGCGGCGTGATCCCGAAGGGGGCCAGGCCGGCGAGGCCGCCGTCCTCCGCCGTCAGGACCCAGGGGCCCTCCGGGGTGACGGCGACGGTGTGCTCGAAGTGTGCGGCGCGCGACCCGTCCTTGGTGACCACGGTCCAGCCGTCCTCGAGCTCGACGGTGGCCGGGTCGCCCACGGTGACCATCGGCTCGATCGCCAGGGCCAGGCCCGGGACCAGCCGCGGACCGCGACCGGGCCGCCCGTAGTTGAGGACGTGCGGGTCCTGGTGCATCTCCGTGCCGATGCCGTGCCCGCCGTAGTGGTCGACGATCCCGTACGGGTGCGCCTCGGCGGTGATGACCTGCTCGACCGCGTGGCTGATGTCGGTCAGCCGGTTCCCGGCCACGGCCGCGGCCAGCCCGGCCCACATCGACCGCTCGGTCACGGCCATCAACGCCGCGTCCTCGGCGGAGGGCTCCCCCACCGTGACGGTGACGGCGGAGTCGCCGTGCCACCCGTCGAGGATCGCCCCGCAGTCGATGGAGATGTTGTCGCCCTCGGCCAGGGCCCGCGTCGGGTTCGGGATGCCGTGCACGATCTCGTCGTTGATCGACGCGCAGATGCTGCCGGTGAACCCGTGGTAGCCGAGGAACGAGGGGATGGCCCCCTTGCTGCGGATCGCGTCCTCGGCGATCGCGTCCAGCTCGCCGGTGGTGACGCCGGGGCGCACCGCGGCACGCACCGCCGCGATGGCCCCGGCCACCACGAGGCCGGCCGCCCGCATGAGCTCCAGCTCGTGCGGGGTCTTGATCTGGATCATCCGTCCACTCCACTTCGCCAGCAGGGGCAGGCGGGTGAGGATCCCGGCCGACATGCGCGTCGTGCGCCTACTCGGCGTCCTGCGCGGCGGTACCGCCGTCCGGCGTGCGTCCGAGCGCCGCCAGAGCCCGCGCCGTGACCTCCTCGACGCTCCCGATGGCGTCGATCCGGGCCAGCAGCCCCTCGCCCTCGTAGAACCCCGACAGCGGAGCGGTCTGTTCCCGGTACACCTGCAGCCGGTGCCGCACGGTCTCGGGCTTGTCGTCCTCGCGCTGCACCCACTCGCCGTCGACGAGCATGCGGCGCCCGGACAGCCGGCGGACCAGCTCGTCCTCGTCCACGACGAGCTCGAGGACGCAGTCGAGGCCGTGGCCGAGCTCGGCGAGGGACTCGCGGAGCTGCTCGGCCTGGGCGATGGTCCGCGGGAAGCCGTCGAGCAGGAACCCCGCCTTGGCGTCGGGCTCGGCCAGCCGGTCCTTGACCATGGCGACGGTGATCTCGTCGGGGACCAGGTCGCCGGCGTCCATGAACGTCTTCGCCTTCAGGCCGAGTTCGGTCCTGCCGCTGACGTTGGCCCGGAAGATGTCGCCGGTCGAGATCGCGGGCGCACCCAGCTGCCCCGCGATGATCTGCGCCTGGGTCCCCTTGCCCGCGCCCGGCGGCCCGAGCAGCACGACGCGCACTACTTCAGGAACCCTTCGTAGTTGCGCTGGTTGAGTTGCGTCTCGATCTGCTTCACCGTCTCCAACCCCACTCCGACCATGATGAGCACCGCGGTCCCGCCGAACGGGAAGTTCTGGTTCTGCCCCTCCTGGGTCACCGAGAGGAACAGGTTGGGCAACACTGCCACGACGCCCAGGTAGATCGACCCGGGGAGGGTGATCCGGGAGAGCACGTACTGCAGGTACTCGGCGGTCGGCCGCCCGGGACGGATGCCGGGGATGAAGCCGCCGTAGCGCTTCATGTCGTCGGCACGCTCCTCGGGGTTGAACGTGATCGACACGTAGAAGTACGTGAAGAACACGATCAGCCCGAAGTAGATCGCGATGTGCGACCAGCTGCTCTGGTCGATCACGTAGTCCTCGAAGAACCGACGGACCGTGCCCGTCTCGTCTCCCTGCAGCTGCGAGATGAGCTGCGGCAGGTACAGCAGCGACGACGCGAAGATGACCGGGATGACGCCGGCCTGGTTCACCTTGAGCGGCAGGTAGGTCGAGGTCCCGCCGTACATGCGGCGCCCGACCATGCGCTTGGCGTACTGCACCGGGATGCGCCGCTGCGCCTGTTCGACGTAGACCACCGACGCGATGATCACCAGGGCCAGCAGGCAGATGAGCGCGAAGACGACGCCGCCGCGGGTCTGCAGGATGGAGCCGCCCTCGGCGGGGATGCGCGCGGCGATCGAGGTGAAGATCAGCACGGACATGCCGTTGCCGATCCCCTTCTCGGTCAGCAGCTCGCCGAGCCACATGATCACGGCGGTGCCGGCGGTGAGCGCGACCACCAGGATGACCGTCGTCCAGATGGAGTCCGACGGGATGATGTCGCGGTTGCAGCCGGGGAACAGCTGGCCGCTGCGGGCCAGCGCGATGATGCCGGTGCTCTGCAGGACGGCGAGCGCGATCGTGAGGTAGCGGGTGTACTGGGTCAGCTTCTGCTGCCCCGCCTGCCCCTCCTTCTTGAGCTGCTCGAACCGCGGGATGACCACCACGAGCAGCTGCACGATGATGCTCGCCGTGATGTACGGCATGATGCCGAGCGCGAAGATCGACAGCCGGAGCAGTGCTCCGCCGGAGAACAGGTTGACCAGCGAGTAGACGTCCCGCTGGCTGGAGTTCTGCGCGGCGTCGAGACAGCTGTTGATCGCCTCGACGGAGACGCCGGGGCCGGGCACCGCCGCACCGAGGCGGTACACGGCGATGACGCCCAGGGAGAACAGCAGTTTGCGCCGGAGGTCTGGCGTCCGGAACGCCGCGGCGAACGCCTGCAGCACGTGCCCTCCCCGAGTCGGTCGTGTGAGGTTAGCAACGAGGGTGGTGGCGCCCGCCCACCCGCATCGGGATCGGCGGGGCGCCGGGTGTCCGTGCCCGGCAGTGGCCCGGCAGCAGACGACCCCCGGGGCGCACGTCTCCGGTCAGGAGACGCGCCCCGGGGGTCCTGGGCTGCTCAGAGGAGCGTGGTGCTGCCCCCGGCCGCGGCGATCTTCTCGGCGGCCGACGACGAGAACGCGTGGGCGGTCACGTCCACCGCGACGCCCCCGAGCTCACCGGTGCCGAGCACCTTGACCAGCTGGCCGCGACGCACGGCGCCGGCCTGGACCAGCGCGTCGACGTCGACGGTGCCGCCCTGCGGGAACAGCGCCGCGATCCGGTCGAGGTTGACGACCTGGAACACGACCTTGTTCGGGTTCTTGAAGCCCGAGAGCTTGGGCAGACGCATGTGCAGCGGCGTCTGACCGCCCTCGAACCGCGCGGAGGTGTTGCCCCGCGCGCCGGTGCCCTTGGTACCGCGGCCGGCCGTCTTGCCCTTGGAGCCCTCACCACGACCCACGCGGGTCTTCTTGGTGTGGGCGCCCTCGGCCGGGCGCAGGTGGTGGACCTTGAGAGTCATGGAGTGTCCCTGCTCAGATCTCTTCGACGGTGACCAGGTGCGGCACCGTGGCGACCATCCCGCGGATCTCGGGACGGTCCTCCTGCACGACCGAGTCGTTGATCCGCTTGAGGCCCAGGGAGCGCAGCGTCTGGCGCTGGTTGGGCTTCGTGCCGATCGCGGACTTGATCTGGGTGACCTTCAGCTGAGGCATGTCAGACCCCCTGGCCCGCACGCGCCCGCAGCATGGCGGCCGGAGCGACGTCCTCGAGGGGCAGACCGCGGCGGGCCGCGATCTCCTCGGGGCGCACGAGGTCCTTCAGCGCCTGCATGGTCGCGTGCACGATGTTGATCGGGTTCGACGAGCCGAGGCTCTTCGACAGCACGTCGTGGATGCCGGCGCACTCCAGGACGGCGCGCACCGGGCCACCGGCGATGACACCGGTACCGGGGCTGGCCGGCTTGAGCAGCACGACGCCGGCGGCCGCCTCACCCTGCACCGGGTGCGGGATGGTGCTGGCGATGCGCGGCACCTTGTAGAAGTGCTTCTTGGCCTCCTCGACACCCTTGGCGATCGCCGCGGGCACCTCCTTGGCCTTGCCGTAGCCGACGCCCACGGTGCCGTCGCCGTCGCCCACGATCACCAGAGCGGTGAAGCTGAAGCGCCGACCACCCTTGACGACCTTGGACACGCGGTTGATGGCCACCACGCGCTCGATGTAGTTGCTCTTCTCGGCAGGAGCGCCGCCCGGCCCCCGGCCGCCGTCACGACGGTCGCGGCGGTCGTTACCGCCGCCGGCGCCGCCGCCGCGTCGCTGTGGTCCTGGCATCAGACGTCCCTCTCGATCTCGGTGTGCGTGCTCGTCATCAGAAGTCCAGACCGCCCTCGCGCGCGCCGTCGGCGAGCGCGGCGATCCGCCCCTGGTAGCGGTTGCCGCCGCGGTCGAACACGACCGCGGTGATCCCGGCGGCCTTGGCGCGCTCGGCCACCAGGGCGCCCACCTGGCGGGCCAGGGCGGACTTGTCGCCCTCGGCGCCGCGCAGGCTGGCGTCCAGCGTGGACGCGCTGACCAGCGTGTGGCCCGCAGTGTCGTCGACGACCTGGGCGTGGATGTGGCGCGAGCTGCGCTTGACCACCAGGCGCGGACGCTCCGGTGTGCCGGAGACCCGCTTGCGCAGCCGGTTGTGCCGGCGCAGCCGGGAGACCCGGCGCGCGGTGCTGACATCGGTGCCCACGGGGGTGTGGACCCGAGCACTCTTCTCGGTCTGTGCCATCACTTACCCGTCTTCCCGACCTTGCGCTTGACGACCTCACCCTGGTAGCGGACGCCCTTGCCCTTGTACGGGTCGGGGCGACGCAGCTTGCGGATGTTGGCCGCGACCTGGCCCACCTGCTGCTTGTCGATGCCGGCGACGCGGATGCGCGTCGGCGACTCGACCGTGAACGTGATGCCCTCCGGCGCCTTGACCGGCACCGGGTGGCTGAAGCCCAGGGCGAACTCGAGGTCCGACCCCCGGGCCTGGACGCGGTAACCGACACCGACGATCTCGAGGGTCTTGCTGTACCCCTCGGTGACGCCGGTGATCATGTTGGCGATCAGGGTGCGCGACAGCCCGTGCAGGGCCCGGCTCTCCCGCTCGTCGTCCGGCCGGGCCACCTGCAGCGTGCCGTCCTCACCGCGGGCCACCGTGATCGGCGCCGCGACGGTGTGGGACAGGGAGCCCTTGGGGCCCTTCACGCTGACGGTCTGGCCCTCGATGGCGATGTCCACGCCACCGGGCACCGGAATCGGGAGTCGTCCGATCCGTGACATCTCTGCTCGCTCCTCTTACCAGACGTAGGCGAGGACTTCCCCACCCACGCCCTTCTTGTTCGCCTGGCGGTCGGTCAGCAGGCCGGTCGAGGTGGAGATGATCGCCACCCCGAGGCCGCCGAGCACCTTGGGCAGCGCGGTCGACTTGGCGTAGACCCGCAGGCCCGGCTTCGACACCCGCCGGACACCGGCGATGCTGCGCTCACGGTTGGGGCCGTACTTGAGGTCGATCACCAGCTCCTTGCGGGTGGTGCCGTCCTTCTCGACCTCGTTGACCTGCCAGCCGGCGATGTACCCCTCCTGCTGGAGGATCTCGGCGATGTGCGTCTTCAGCTTGGAGGACGGCATCGTCGTCGAGTCGTGGTACGCCTGGTTGGCGTTGCGGATGCGCGTGAGCATGTCCGCGATCGGGTCGGTCATCGTCATGGGTGTCGTGCCTCTCTCGCCGCGGTTCCGCACGCGGACCTCGCGTGGGCCTCTCGGCGATCAGTTACGGATGGAACGGCCCCGGTGCCGGGACCCGCGGCGCGTGTCGCGGGCGGCACCGGGGTCCTTCACCAGGAGCTCTTGCTGACGCCGGGCAGCTCGCCGGCGTGGGCCATCTCCCGCAGGCAGATCCGGCAGAGGCCGAACTTGCGGAACACCGCGTGCGGGCGACCGCAGCGCTGGCAGCGGGTGTAGCCGCGGACCGCGAACTTGGGCTTGCGGGCCGCCTTGTTGATCAGGGCCTTCTTGGCCATGTCGTCTCCTCTAGCTCTCTCGTCCGGCCCGGGCTCAGCGGGTCGTCGCGACGACGGGCTGGCCGGCGAAGGGGAAGCCGAGGAGCCGGAGCAGCTCGCGTCCCTCGTCGTCGTTGGTCGCGGTCGTGACCAGGGTGATGTCCATGCCGCGCGGCCGGTCGATCTTGTCGACGTCGATCTCGCGGAACATCGACTGCTCGGTCAGACCGAACGTGTAGTTGCCGTGGCCGTCGAACTGCTTGGCGTTCAGGCCGCGGAAGTCACGGATGCGGGGCAGGGCCAGCGACAGCAGCCGGTCCAGGAACTCCCACATGCGGTCCCCGCGGAGGGTCACCTTGGCGCCGATCGGCATGCCCTCGCGCAGCTTGAACTGCGCGATGGACTTGCGGGCGCGGACGACGGCCGGCTTCTGGCCGGTGATGGCGGTGAGGTCGCGGACCGCGCCGTCCATCAGCTTCGCGTCGCGGGTCGCCTCGCCGACGCCCATGTTCACGACGATCTTCGTCAGCCGCGGGATCTGCATGACGTTCTCGTAGCCGAACTCCGACTGCAGCGCCGGCACGATCTCCTCGCGGTACCGGGCCAGCATGCGGGGCAGCTCACGGGTGGGTGCGCTCATGTCGCTCAGAGGTCCTTACCGGTGCGCCGCGAGACCCGGATGCTGCGGCCTTCCTCGTCCTTGCGGTAGCCGACCCGGGTCGGCTTGTCCTCGGAGTCGATCACCATCACGTTGCTCACGTGGATGGGAGCCTCCTGCGTGACGATCCCGCCCTGCTGGGCGCCGCGCTGGTTGGAGCTGATCCGGGTGTGCTTCTTGACCCGGCCGACGCCCTCGACGAGGACCTTCTGCGTCTGCGGGTAGGCGGCGATGACCCGGCCCTTCGCGCCCTTGTCCTTGCCGGACAGCACGACGACGGTGTCGCCCTTCTTGACCTTCATCGACGGCGCCTTCTTGGTGCCGGGGTCGTTCTTGTGGGCAGCCATGCTCACAGCACCTCCGGAGCGAGCGAGATGATCCGCATGAAGCGCTTGTCGCGGAGCTCACGGCCGACGGGGCCGAAGATGCGCGTACCGCGCGGGTCGCCGCTGTCGCGGATGATGACGGCGGCGTTCTCGTCGAAGCGGATGTAGGAGCCGTCAGGACGACGACGCTCCTTCACGGTGCGGACGACGACGGCCTTGACGACGTCGCCCTTCTTGACACCGGCACCCGGCAGCGCGTCCTTCACGGTGGCGACGATGACGTCACCGATTCCCGCGTAGCGTCGCCCGGACCCGCCGAGGACACGGATGCAGAGGATCTCCTTGGCACCCGTGTTGTCGGCGACCCGCAGTCGCGACTCCTGCTGGATCACGTCCTACTCCCAATTCTCAGTGGTGACAGCCGGGCCGGAACGGTGAACCGGCTGTCCGGTACCCACGTGCGGACGCACCGGCGGCTGGGCCGCCGGTGCGTCCGAGGCACGGGTACCGGGATGCGGCGCGCTCCCGGAGGGGCGCCAGTCGTCCAGAGTACCTGCTCCGGACACGGCCCCGGAGGGCCGGTCGGCGGGACCCCGCTCACGCGGGGACCCGCCAGGGGTCACTTGGCCTTCTCGAGGACCTCGACCAGCCGCCACCGCTTGGTGGCCGACGTCGGCCGGGTCTCCATGATCTGCACGCGGTCGCCGATGCCGGCGATCCCCTGCTCGTCGTGGGCCTTCAGCTTGCTCGTCCGGCGGATGACCTTGCCGTAGAGGCCGTGCTTCACGCGGTCCTCGACCTCGACGACGATGGTCTTCTCCATCTTGTCGCTGACCACGAGGCCCTCACGGACCTTGCGGTAGCCACGGCCGGCCAGACCGGGGCCGGTCGCCGTCGCGTCGTTGGCGGTCGCCGACTGGGACTCGCTCATGCCACACCCTCGTTCGGGGCGACCGACAGGCCCAGCTCGCGCTCACGCATGATCGTGTAGATCCGCGCGATGTCGCGGCGGACGGTCTGCAGCCGCCGGTTGTTGTCCAGCTGGCCGGTGGCCACCTGGAACCGCAGGTTGAACAGTTCTTCCTTGGACTCGCGCAGCCGCGAGGCGAGCTCGTCGGCAGAGAGCTCGCGCAGCTCCGGAGCGGTCAGACCGGCGGCCATCACACCTCTCCTTCACGCGTGATGAAGCGGCACTTCATGGGCAGCTTGTGGATCGCGCGGCGCATGGCCTCGCGGGCGACCGGCTCGGCCACACCGGAGAGCTCGAAGAGCACCCGGCCCGGCTTCACGTTGGCCACCCACCACTCCGGCGAGCCCTTGCCCGAACCCATGCGGGTCTCGGCCGGCTTCTTGGTCAGCGGGCGGTCCGGGTAGATGGAGATCCACACCTTGCCGCCACGGCGGATGTGCCGCGTCATGGCGATACGGGCGGACTCGATCTGCCGGTTGGTCACGTAGGCCGGCTCCAGGGCCTGGATGGCGTAGTCGCCGAAGTTGATGGCGGTGCCGCCCTTGGCCCGGCCGGAGCGGCTCGGGTGGTGCTGCTTGCGGTGCTTGACGCGCCGTGGGATGAGCATCGCTCAGCTCTCCGTGTTCTCGGTGGCGGTCGTCTCGGCGGCGCTGGTGGCCTCCGGACCGGCCAGCTCGGCGACCGTCGTCTCCGGGGCCTCGCCCGACGTCTGCGCGACGACGGCCTCGGTGGTGTCCGCCGGGCCGGTGGACTCGGCCGCGGCGCGGCCGGCCTCGGTCCCGCCGGCGGTGGTGCCGCTGGAGCCCGAGCGGCGCTGCGGGCGCTGTGCGCGCTCACGACGCTGCTGGCGGGCGGCCAGGGCCTCGAGGGCCTCGCGCTCGGCGCGGGAGCCGCTCACGTCACCCTTGTAGATCCACACCTTGACGCCGATGCGGCCGAAGGTGGTGCGGGCCTCGTAGATGCCGTAGTCGATGTTCGCGCGCAGCGTGTGCAGCGGCACGCGACCCTCGCGGTAGAACTCCGACCGGCTCATCTCGGTGCCGCCCAGGCGACCCGAGCACTGCACCCGGATGCCCTTGACCTGCGGGCTGCGCTGGGCCGACTGCATGGCCTTGCGCATGGCGCGGCGGAAGCTGACGCGGCTGGACAGCTGCTCGGCCACACCCTGGGCGACGAGCTGAGCGTCGGCCTCGGGGTTCTTCACCTCGAGGATGTTCAGCTGCACCTGCTTGCCGGTGAGCTTCTCCAGCTCGCCGCGGATGCGGTCGGCCTCGGCGCCGCGGCGGCCGATGACGATGCCCGGACGCGCGGTGTGGATGTCGACGCGGACCCGGTCACGGGTGCGCTCGATCTCGACCTTGGAGATGCCGGCCCGCTCCATGCCCTTGGACATGAGCTTGCGGATGGCGACGTCTTCCTTGACGTAGTCCTTGTAGAGCTTGTCGGCGTACCACCGGGACTTGTAGTCGGTGGTGATGCCGAGCCGGAACCCGTGCGGGTTGACCTTCTGACCCACTAGCGGGTCCCTCCCCTCGTGTTGCTCTTCTGCTGGGTCGCGGGGCCGGACTGGCCGGTGTCCCGGCGCGCCTTGCGCGACTTCTGCGCGAGCTCGGCGCTGCTGGCGACCTCGCTCACCTCGACGGTGATGTGGCTGGTCCGCTTGTTGATGCGGAACGCCCGGCCCTGCGCGCGCGGACGGATCCGCTTGAGCGTCGGGCCCTCGTCGACGAACGCGGCGCTGACGACCAGCGCGTTGCGGTCGAGCTGCAGGTTGTGCTCGGCGTTGGCGACGGCGCTGGCCACCACCTTGGCGACCGGCTCGCTGGCGGCCTGCGGCGCGAAGCGCAGCAGGGCCAGGGCCTCGTCGGTGGGCAGGTAGCGGATGAGGTCCACCACCCGGCGTGCCTTCATGGGGGTGACGCGGACGAACCGGGCGGTGGCCCGGGCGACCGGCGTCTCCTGCCCCAACTGGGAAGTCATCTCTGAGATCTCCTCGCCGTCAGCCGCGCCGCGACCGGCGGTCGTCCTTGACGTGCCCACGGAAGGTGCGCGTGGGCGCGAACTCGCCGAGCTTGTGCCCGACCATCGCCTCGGTCACGAAGACCGGGACGTGCTTGCGGCCGTCGTGCACGGCGATCGTGTGCCCGAGCATGTCGGGGATGATCGTCGAGCGCCGCGACCAGGTGCGGATGACGTTCTTGGTGCCCTTCTCGTTCTGGGCGTCCACCTTGGCGAGCAGGTGGTCGTCGACGAACGGGCCCTTCTTCAGGCTGCGTGGCATGTCTGTCGAGCTCCTCTACCCGCTCAGCGCTTCTTGTTGGTACGCCGGCGGCGCACGATCATGGAGTCCGAGGCCTTGCGCTTGCGCGTACGGCCCTCGGGCTTGCCCTTCGGGTTCACCGGGTGGCGACCACCGGAGGTCTTGCCCTCACCACCACCGTGCGGGTGGTCGACCGGGTTCATGGCGACACCGCGGACGGTCGGGCGCTTGCCCTTCCACCGCATGCGGCCGGCCTTGCCCCAGTTGATGTTCGACTGCTCGGCGTTGCCCACCTCGCCGACGGTCGCGCGGCAGCGCACGTCGACGTTGCGGATCTCGCCCGACGGCATGCGCAGCTGGGCGAACCGGCCCTCACGGGCGACCAGCTGGACGCTGGTCCCCGCCGACCGGGCGATCTTCGCGCCGCCACCGGGACGGAGCTCGATGGCGTGAACGACGGTGCCGACCGGGATGTTCCGCAGCGGCAGGTTGTTGCCCGGCTTGATGTCGGCGGCGGGGCCGCACTCCACCGTGTCGCCCTGCTTGAGGCGGGCCGGCGCGATGATGTAGCGCTTCTCGCCGTCGGCGAAGTGCAGCAGGGCGATGCGCGACGTCCGGTTGGGGTCGTACTCGATGTGCGCGACCTTGGCCGGCACGCCGTCCTTGTCGGCCCGGCGGAAGTCGATCACCCGGTAGGCGCGCTTGTGGCCGCCGCCCTGGTGTCGAGCGGTGACCTTCCCGTGCACGTTGCGCCCGCCGCGGCCGTGCAGCGGCCGGACCAGCGACTTCTCGGGATGGTCGCGGGTGACCTCGGCGAAGTCGGCGACGCTGGAGCCGCGGCGGCCCGGCGTCGTCGGCTTGTACTTGCGGATAGCCATTGCTGACTCAGTCCTCTATATCTCTGGTCCGAAACGGTCACGGCGCCTCAGGCGCCGGGACCACCGAAGATCTCGATGCGGTCGCCGGGGGCGAGCGAGACGATGGCGCGCTTGGTGTCGGGGCGCTTGCCCGTCCGGTTGCCCCGGCTGCGCTTCTTCTTGCCCTGACGGTTGATCGTGTTGACGTCGAGGACCTTCACGTTGAAGACCTGCGCCACGGCGATCTTGATCTGCGTCTTGTTGGCGTCCGGGTGGACCAGGAACGTGTACTGGTTCTCGTCCAGGAGCCCGTAGCTCTTCTCCGAGATGACCGGCGCGAGCAGGACGTCCCGGGGGTCGCGGAAGGTCACGCCTTCTCCTCCTCGGCAGTGTCGGTGGTGCCGTCCTCGCTGGGCGCGGTGGCGTCCGGACCGGCGTTGGCGGCGGCGGCCTGCTCGGCCGGGGCCGAGGCGGCCTCGGCCGGGGTGGCCGGGGCGGGGTCGCCGGCGTCCACGGCCCGCTTCGGGGCGGCGACCGACGCGGTGCCGGCCGAGCCGGACACCTCGACGGTGCCCTCGCCCTGCGCCGGGGCGATGGACGGGACGCCACCGGGCGTCTCGTGCGTCGACAGGTCGGGCTTGACCGAGCCGCGCGCGGGGCCGGCGACGAACTCGGCGAGCGCGGCCTCGGTGAAGACCACCTCGTCGGCGAGCAGGACGTCGTAGGTGTTCAGCTGACCGGCCTCGAGCAGGTGCACCCGGGGCTCGTTGCGCAGGCTGATCCAGTTGAGGACGTCGTCGCGGTCGAGGACCACGAGCACGCGCTTGGCCTGGGTCACGGCGTCGAGCGCCTTGAGCGCCTCCTTCGTCTTCGGGGCGTCGCCCTCGACGAAGGTGGTGATCACGTGGACGCGGTCCTCGCGGGCCCGGTCGGACAGGGCACCGCGCAGGGCGGCGGCCTTCATCTTCTTGGGGGTCCGCTGGGTGTAGTCGCGCGGCTGCGGGCCGTGGACCGTGCCACCGCCGGTGAACTGCGGCGCGCGGATCGAGCCCTGCCGGGCGCGGCCGGTGCCCTTCTGGCGGTAGGGCTTGACGCCACCACCGCTGACCTTGCCGCGGGTCTTCGTCGCGTGCGTGCCCTGGCGCGCGGCGGCCAGCTGGGCCACCACGACCTGGTGCATGAGCGAGACGTTGGCGTCGGTGTCGAAGAGCTCACCGGGCAGCGTCACGCTGCCGGAGGTCTCGCCCGCCGGCGTGCGGACGTCGACCTGGCGGTCGGTCCGTGCCTGGGTCGACTGGGTCACTTGGTGTCACTCCCCACGGGACCGCCCTTGACGGCCGAGCGGACGAGCACGAGGCCGCCCTTCGGGCCGGGGATGGCGCCCTTGATCAGCAGCAGCCCGCGCTCGGTGTCCACCTTGTGGACCGCCAGCGAGAGCGTCGTCGTCTTGACCGCACCCATGCGGCCGGCCATGCGCAGGCCCTTGAACACCCGGCCGGGGGTCGAGGCCCCACCGATCGAGCCGGGCGAGCGGTGCTTGCGCTGGGTGCCGTGCGCGGCGCCGAGGCCCTTGAACCCGTGCCGCTTCATGACACCCGCGGTGCCCTTGCCCTTGCTGGTGCCGATGACGTCGACCTTGGCGACGCCGTCGAACACCTCGGCCGTCAGCTCCTGGCCGACGGTGTAGGTGGAGGCGTCGTTGGTACGCAGCTCCACCACGTGGCGGCGCGGCGTCACGCCGGCCTTGGCGAAGTGGCCGCCCTCGGGCTTGTTCACCTTGCGGGGGTCGATCTCCCCGAACCCGAGCTGGACGGCGGAGTAGCCGTCGACCTCGGGGGTGCGCACCTGGGTGACCACGCACGGCCCCGCCTTGACGACGGTCACCGGCACGATGCGGTTGTTCTCGTCGAAGACCTGGGTCATGCCCAGCTTCTCGCCGAGGAGTCCGCGGAAGTTGCTCGCCATGACTCCCCCTTACTGGATGTTGACGTCGACCGAGGCCGGGAGGTCGATGCGCATGAGCGCGTCGACCGTCTTCGGCGTCGGGTCGAGGATGTCGATGAGGCGCTTGTGCGTGCGCATCTCGAAGTGCTCCCGCGAGTCCTTGTACTTGTGCGGGGACCGGATGACGCAGTACACGTTCTTCTCCGTCGGCAGCGGCACCGGGCCGACGACGCGCGCACCGGTCTTCGTCACCGTGTCCACGATGCGCCGCGCCGAGGCGTCGATGGCCTCGTGGTCGTAGGCCTTCAGCCGGATGCGGATCTTCTGTCCCGCCATCGCCTTGTCTCGCTCCTGCCGATCGTGAATGTCTGTGGTGGGCCCTCGGGGCCCCTGGGTCCGGATCCGAGCCCGGACCCGGGAGACGGGCGGCGGCCGATCCGGCCGCCGCCCGTCCGCGGGGTGTTACTTGATGATCTTCGTGACGCGACCGGCGCCCACGGTCCGGCCACCCTCGCGGATGGCGAACTTGAGCCCCTCCTCCATGGCGATCGGCTGGATCAGCTCGACCGTCATCTCGGTGTTGTCGCCGGGCATGACCATCTCGGTGCCGGCGGGCAGCGTCACGACGCCCGTCACGTCCGTCGTCCGGAAGTAGAACTGCGGACGGTAGTTGTTGAAGAACGGCGTGTGCCGGCCACCCTCGTCCTTGGAGAGGATGAAGACCGAGGCCTCGAAGTTCGTGTGCGGGGTGATGGAACCCGGCTTCACGACGACCTGGCCGCGCTCGACGTCCTCGCGCTTGATGCCGCGCAGGAGCAGACCGACGTTGTCGCCGGCCTGGCCCTGGTCGAGCAGCTTGCGGAACATCTCGACGCCGGTGACGGTGGTCTTGGTCGACGACGGACGGATGCCGACGATCTCGACCTCCTCCGACACCTTGACGATGCCGCGCTCCACACGACCGGTCACGACGGTGCCGCGGCCGGTGATGGTGAAGACGTCCTCGACGGGCATGAGGAACGGCTTGTCGATGTCGCGCTCCGGCTCCGGGATCGCGGTGTCGACGGCGTTCATCAGCTCCATGAGGCGGTCGCCCCACTCGGCGTCGCCCTCGAGGGCCTTCAGCGCCGAGACGCGGACCACGGGGACGTCGTCGCCCGGGAACTCGTACTCGGACAGCAGCTCACGGACCTCCAGCTCGACGAGCTCGAGGATCTCCTCGTCGTCGACCATGTCGGCCTTGTTGAGCGCCACGACGATGTAGGGGACGCCGACCTGGCGGGCCAGGAGCACGTGCTCCTTGGTCTGCGGCATCGGGCCGTCGGTGGCGGCGACCACGAGGATGGCGCCGTCCATCTGCGCCGCACCCGTGATCATGTTCTTGATGTAGTCGGCGTGCCCGGGGCAGTCGACGTGCGCGTAGTGACGGTTCTCCGTCTGGTACTCGACGTGGGCGATCGAGATCGTGATGCCGCGGGCCTTCTCCTCGGGCGCCTTGTCGATCTGGTCGAAGGCCGACGCCTCGTTGAGGTCCGGGTACTTGTCGTGCAGGACCTTGGTGATCGCCGCGGTCAGCGTCGTCTTGCCGTGGTCGATGTGCCCGATGGTGCCGATGTTGACGTGCGGCTTGGTCCGCTCGAACTTGGCCTTGGCCACTGGGTTCCTCTCCTCGTGGTGTCGCAGTCGTGCGCGAACTCTGGGGTGGGGTTGCTGGGGGGTGCCGGGCGGATGGGCTCCGCCCGGCGGGTCACTCGCCGGTCGCCTTGGCGATGATCTCCTTGGCGACGTTCTGCGGGACCTCGGCGTACGAGTCGAACACCATGGTGTAGCTCGCCCGCCCCTGGGTGCGGCTGCGCAGGTCGCCCACGTAGCCGAACATCTCCGAGAGCGGGACCAGGGCCCGGACGACGCGGGCGCCGGAGCGCTCCTCCATCGCCTGGATCGTCCCGCGCCGGGAGTTCAGGTCGCCGATGACGTCACCCATGTAGTCCTCGGGGGTGACGACCTCGACGGCCATCATCGGCTCGAGCAGGGCCGGGCTGGCCTTGCGGGCGGCCTCCTTGAAGACCATCGAGCCGGCGATCTTGAAGGCCATCTCCGAGGAGTCGACCTCGTGGTACTGGCCGTCGATGAGGGTCGCCTTGACGCCCACCATCGGGTAGCCGGCGAGGATGCCGTACTGCATGGCGTCCTGGATGCCCTGGTCGACCGAGGGGATGTACTCCTTCGGGATGCGACCACCGGTGACGGCGTTCTCGAACTCGTAGGTGGCCGAGTCGCCGCTGATCTCCAGCGGGGCCAGGGTCACCTGCACCTTGGCGAACTGGCCCGACCCACCCGTCTGCTTCTTGTGGGTGTAGTCGACCTTCTCGACGGTCTTGCGGATCGTCTCGCGGTAGGCCACCTGCGGCTTGCCGACGTTGGCCTCGACCTTGAACTCGCGCCGCATGCGGTCGACGAGGATCTCCAGGTGGAGCTCGCCCATGCCGGAGATGACGGTCTGGCCGGTCTCCTCGTCGAGGCGGACCTGGAAGGTCGGGTCCTCCTCGGCGAGCTTCTGGATGGCCGTGCCGAGCTTCTCCTGGTCGCCCTTGGTCTTCGGCTCGATGGCGACCGAGATGACCGGCGCCGGGAAGGTCATCGACTCCAGGATCACGGGGTTCTGCGGGTCGCAGAGCGTGTCACCGGTGGTGGTCTGCTTCAGGCCGACGACGGCGACGATCTGGCCGGCGCCCACGCCCTCGCGCTCCTCGCGCTTGTTGGCGTGCATCTGGTAGATCTTGCCGATCCGCTCCTTGCGGTCCTTGGTGCTGTTGAGCACCGGCGAACCGGAGGAGAGCTTCCCGGAGTACACGCGGACGTAGGTCAGCTTGCCCAGGTGCTGGTCGGTCTGGATCTTGAAGGCCAGCGCCGAGAACGGCTCGTCCTCGTCGGCGTGCCGCAGGACCTCGGTCTCGCCGTCGAGGGCGGTGCCCACGATGGCCTCGATGTCCAGCGGGCTGGGCAGGTAGTCGACGACCGCGTCGAGCAGCGGCTGCACGCCCTTGTTCTTGAAGGCCGTGCCGGTCAGGACCGGGTTCACCTGGGCGTTGATCGTCGCCTTGCGGATGGCGGCCTTGAGGCGCTCGACGGTGATCTCCTCGCCGCCGAGGTAGGCCTCCATGAGGTCGTCGTCGGTCTCGGCGATCGTCTCGAGCAGCTTCTCGCGGTACTCCTCGGCCTGCTCGGCGAGCTCGGCGGGGATCTCCTCGACGGCGTAGTCCTCGCCCATCTTGGTCTCACCGCGCCAGGTGAGCGCGCGCATCTGCACCAGGTCGACGACGCCGATGAAGTCGGCCTCGGCGCCGATCGGCAGCTGCAGCACGGCCGGGTTGGCACCCAGCCGCTCGACCATCATGTCCACGCAGCGGAAGAAGTCGGCACCGGTGCGGTCGAGCTTGTTGACGAAGCACATGCGCGGGACGCCGTACTTCTCCGCCTGCCGCCACACCTGCTCGGTCTGCGGCTCCACGCCGGCCACACCGTCGTAGACGGCGACCGCACCGTCGAGCACCCGCAGCGACCGCTCCACCTCGACGGTGAAGTCGACGTGCCCGGGGGTGTCGATGATGTTGATGTCGTGGTCGTTCCAGGTGCACTTCGTCGCGGCCGACGTGATGGTGATGCCGCGCTCCTGCTCCTGCTCCATCCAGTCCATCGTGGCCGCGCCGTCGTGGACCTCACCGATCTTGTAGTTGATACCGGTGTAGAAGAGGATGCGCTCGGTCGTCGTGGTCTTGCCGGCGTCGATGTGCGCCATGATCCCGATGTTGCGGGTCTTGGCGAGCTGGGCCTCGTTGCTGGCCATCTCTGTCTCCTCTTTGGTTCGGTCCGCGCGGGTGTCCGGGGGTGGCCCGGACTGCCCGCCGGCCGCGGGTGCCGGCAGGACCGGCGGGGGTGCGACTACCAGCGGTAGTGCGCGAAGGCCTTGTTCGACTCGGCCATCTTGTGGGTGTCCTCGCGGCGCTTGACCGCGGCTCCCAGACCGTTGCTCGCGTCGAGCAGCTCGTTCATGAGGCGCTCGGTCATCGTCTTCTCCCGGCGGGCGCGGCTGTACTGGATCAGCCAGCGCAGGCCCAGGGTGGTGCTGCGGGAGGCGCGGACCTCGACCGGGACCTGGTAGGTCGCACCACCGACGCGGCGGCTGCGGACCTCGAGGGCCGGCTTGACGTTGTCCAGCGCCCGCTTGAGCGTGACGACCGGGTCGGTGTCGGTCTTGGCGCGGCAGCCCTCGAGGGCGCCGTAGACGATCGCCTCGGCGACGGAGCGCTTGCCGTCGACCAGGACCTTGTTCACCAGCTGGGTGACCAGCGGCGACTGGTACACCGGGTCGGCGACGAGCGGACGGCGGGGAGCGGGACCCTTGCGGGGCATGTCAGCTCTTCTCCTTCTTCGCGCCGTACCGGCTGCGAGCCTGCTTGCGGTTGCGGACACCCTGGGTGTCCAGCGAGCCGCGGATGATCTTGTAACGCACACCCGGGAGGTCCTTCACACGACCACCGCGCACGAGCACCATCGAGTGCTCCTGCAGGTTGTGGCCGACACCGGGGATGTAGGCGGTGACCTCGATGCCACTGGTGAGGCGGACGCGGGCGACCTTGCGCAGCGCCGAGTTCGGCTTCTTCGGCGTCGTCGTGTACACGCGGGTGCACACGCCACGGCGCTGAGGGGAACCCTTCAGCGCCGGGGTCTTGGTCTTCTCGACCTTGTCCTCGCGGCCCTTGCGGACCAGCTGGTTGATCGTGGGCATGGGGGGCCTGGATCTCCTACCTGCGCTGGGTCGTGCTGTCGGTCGGTGCTCTGTCGTGCCGGGTGCCGGTCCTGCCGGGGCCGTACCCGTTCCGGGCCGCGTGCCACCACCGGTCCCCGCGGTCGGGCGTGTCGCCCTTCCCGGGACCGGTCGGCGCTGCCAACCGGATCGGTCGCCCCCCGCGACTCGGCGCCACCAACCTGCCGGCGAGCGCACCGCGAACGGGAGCAGGCCCAGGGCACCCTGGGCACGGCTGACCACGATACCCGCGCCGCGGAGGCCGGTGCAAACCGGGTCCCCATGTCGACGGGGCGTCACCGCTCACAGCGGTGATGTCGGGTGCAACGCCTCCCGCTCGGGTTCATTCCCCGGCGCGGGACGGCGGCCGGCGTCGGGAGGTGGCGCGGACTCTATACGGCTCCGGACGGCCGCCGCGAGGGTCCGATGTGTCGTACCCCCGCCCTACGGTGGGTGCCAGCGAGAACACCCTGGGCGACGAGCCGGGGAGCGAGGGGGATCGGTGCACGTCGACTCGGCACGGGAGCTCAAGGCCCACCTGACGGCCCGGCTGGCGGGGTGGGAGCGGCCGCGGGCCAGCGCGAGCGGCCTCGGCCCCGGGCGGGTGTGGTTCCCCCCGGCCCTGGGTCTGGCGCTGGTCGGCCCGGGCCGGGCCCACCTCGCCATCCGCGTGGCGCTGGAGGACGACGCCGCGGTGCTGCTCGCGGGCGTGGGCGAGGCGGTGCTCGCGGAGGTCGACGTCCGGGTCATCGGGCCGGTCCGCGCCCTCTCCTCCCCCGCGCTGTCGTCCCCGGCCGACCTGCAGCGGCGCGTGCGACCGCTGCGCCCGGGGCTGTCCGTGGCGCACCCGTCGGTGACGGCGGGGACGCTCGGGGGCTTCGTCCTCGCCGGTGGGCGGCCCGCGGTGCTGTCCAACAACCACGTCCTGGCGGCCGGCGACGCGGCGGTCGAGGGCGACGCCGTGCTCCAGCCCGGCCCGGCCGACGGCGGCGCGCCCGGCGACCGGGTGGCCACGCTCGCGGCGTTCGCCCGCTTCGGCGGCGGGCCGAACCTGGTCGACGCGGCGGTGGCGGTCCTGGACGACGGCGTCGAGGTCGACACCGCCGGCCGGCCGGGCGGTCCGCTCGGCGCCGAGGTGGCCGGCGCCGACGACGTCGACCCGGACGAGGTCGTGGAGAAGGTCGGCCGCACGACCGGGCACACCCGGGGCCGGGTCACCGCGGTCGAGGTCGACGGCGTGGCCGTGCAGTACGACGACGCCGTCCACACCTTCGACGGGCAGGTGGAGATCGAGGGCCTGCACGGCGCGTTCAGCGCCGGCGGCGACAGCGGGTTGGTGATCTGGCGCAGCAGCGACCGGGCACCGCTGGCACTGCTCTTCGCCGGCAGCGAGGTGGGCGGCGCCCAGGGTGGCGGCGTGACCTACGCCAGCCCCCTGGCCACGGTCCTCGACGTCCTCGGGGTCACCTGGCTGGGCTGACGACGCCGTTCCCGCGGATCTCCCCCTCCGGGGCCTGTCCCGGAGGCCCGGAGTGGCGCACCATGGAGGGGTGACCGACCGAGCCTCCGCCCGCGCCGCCAAGAGCGCCCTGAGCGCGCAGCTCGCCGAGGTGCCCGAGGTCGTCGGCATCGGCCTCGCCCGCCGCGGCGCCGGGTACGTCGTGAAGGTCGACCTGGCCGACCCGGTGGCCGCCGGCCTCGTGCCCACCGACGTCGACGGGGTCCGCGTCGTCACGCAGGTCGTCGGGGTGGTCCGCCCGCTCTGAGTGCCCGCCGATACGGTCGTGCCCGGCGCCGACGAGGGCGCCGACGACCCCGGGAGGGCACGTGCGCATCGGCATCCAGGCCAGCTACAGCGGGGGCTTCCGCGAGACCGCGGACGAGATCCGCGACCTCGAGGCCGCCGGGCTCGACGTCGCGACCATCGCGGAGGTCTACACCTTCGACTCCGTGAGCCAGCTGGGCTACCTCGCCGCGGTGACCGAGCGGGTGGAGCTGCTGAGCGCGATCTTCCCGATCTACAGCCGCACCCCGGCGCTGATCGCGATGACCGCGGCCGGCCTGGACTACGTCTCCGACGGGCGGTTCACGCTGGGCCTGGGCGCCTCGGGGCCGCAGGTGATCGAGGGGTGGCACGGCGTCCCCTACGACGCCCCGCTGCAGCGCACCCGCGAGATCGTCGAGATCTGCCGGACCGTGTGGCGGCGGGAGCGACTGGAGCACGCCGGGTCGAAGTACACGATCCCGCTGCCGCCCGAGCAGGGCACCGGGCTGGGCAAGCCGCTCAAGCTGATCAACACGCCGGTTCGTCAGCGGGTACCGATCATGCTGGCCGCTCTCGGGCCGAAGAACGTGGAGCTCGCGGCCGAGATCGCCGAGGCGTGGGAGCCCATCTGGTTCATGCCCGAGCGGGCCGCCGACGTCTGGGGCGAGTCCCTGGCCGCCGGCAAGGCCAAGCGGGATCCCTCTCTGGGCGAGCTGCAGGTGGTCGTCGGCGTCCCGGTCGCGATCGGCGAGGACGTCGACGCGATGCACGACCTCGTGCGCCCGCACCTGGCGCTCTACGTCGGCGGCATGGGCGCGCGGGGCAAGAACTTCTACAACGACCTCGCCGTGCGCTACGGGTTCGCCGACGCCGCGGCGACCGTGCAGGACCTCTACCTGTCGGGGAGGAAGGACGAGGCCGCGGCCGCGCTGCCCGAGGAGCTGGTGCGCGCGGTCTCGCTCATCGGCCCCGAGGGCCACGTGGCCGAGCGCATCGCGGCCTTCCGCGAGGCCGGCGTCACCACCCTCGCCCTCCAGCCGCTCGACGACAGCCGGGAGAACCGGCTGGCGACGGTGGCGAAGATGCGGGAGCTGTGCGACCGCTGACCCACCGCGGTTTGCGTCACGTGACGCGAGAGGGCCCCGCAGATCGGATGACCTGCGGGGCCCTCTGCGCTTCGTGCTGGGGGCGCTAGCCCGGCCCCGTCCTCCTCACCCCGAGCGTGCGAGGGGTGAGGAGGACGGGGTCGTCACCCCCGCCAGTCGTACTCCTCCAGGCGCACGGCCTCGCCGGAGCCCGAGCCGAAGACGTCGGGGCTGTAGTACTGCCCGTCGTCGTACCCGGCCATCGTGTAGACGGCGGCGCGGGCCTCCTCGGTCGGCTCGACCGTGATGTTCCGGTAGCGGCTGATGCCGGTGCCGGCCGGGATCAGCTTCCCGATGATCACGTTCTCCTTGAGGCCGAGCAGGCTGTCGCTCTTGCCCTGGATCGCGGCGTCGGTGAGCACCTTGGTCGTCTCCTGGAAGGAGGCGGCCGACAGCCACGACTCGGTCGCGAGCGAGGCCTTGGTGATGCCCATCAGGACCGGACGGGCCGAGGCCGGCTCGCCGCCCTCGGCGACGACGCGACGGTTCTCGGTCTCGAACAGCGTCCGCTCGACCAGCGCACCGGGCAGGAACTCCGTGGCGCCCGAGTCGATGATGGTCACCCGCTTCAGCATCTGGCGGATGATCACCTCGATGTGCTTGTCGTGGATCGACACGCCCTGGCTGCGGTACACCTCCTGGACCTCGCGGACCAGGTGCAGCTGCACCTCGCGCGGACCCATGATCCGCAGCACCTCGTGCGGGTCCACCGCACCCTCGGTGAGCTGCTCGCCCACCTCGACGTGCGCGCCGTCCTCGACCCGCAGCCGCGACCGGCGCGACAGCTTGTCGTAGACGACCTCGTCGGAGCCGTCGTCCGGCGTGATCGTGAGCTTGCGGAACTGCTCGCCGTCCTCGATGCGGACGGTGCCGGCCAGCTCGGCGATCGGCGCCTTGCCCTTGGGGACGCGGGCCTCGAAGAGCTCCACCACACGCGGCAGACCGTGGGTGATGTCCTCACCCGCGACACCACCGGTGTGGAAGGTGCGCATCGTCAGCTGGGTGCCGGGCTCGCCGATCGACTGGGCGGCGATGATGCCGACCGCCTCGCCGACGTCCACGAGCTTGCCGGTCGCGAGCGACCGGCCGTAGCAGGTGGCGCATGTGCCGAGCAGCGACTCGCAGGTCAGGACGCAGCGGACCTTGACCTCGGCCACACCGGCGTCGATCAGCGCCGCGATGAGCACGTCACCGAGGTCCTGACCGGCCTGCGCGACGAGCGTGCCGTCCTCGGCGGTCACGTCGGCGGCCAGGGCACGGGCGTACACGCTGGTCTCGACGTGCGCGTCCCGGGTGACCTTGCCGTCGACGACGGTGCCGATCGGCATGATCACGCCGCGGTCGGTGCCGCAGTCCTCCTCGCGGATGATGACGTCCTGCGAGACGTCGACCAGCCGGCGGGTGAGGTACCCGGAGTCTGCGGTCCGCAGCGCGGTGTCGGCCAGACCCTTGCGGGCACCGTGCGTGGAGATGAAGTACTCCAGCACGGACAGACCCTCCCGGAAGTTGGCCTTGATCGGCCGCGGGATGATCTCGCCCTTCGGGTTGGCCACCAGGCCGCGCATGCCGGCGATCTGGCTGATCTGCATCATGTTGCCTCGGGCGCCCGAGTTGACCATGACCCAGACCGGGTTGGTGGTCGGGAAGTTGTCGACCATCGCCTGGCTGACCTCGGCCCGCGCGCGGGTCCAGATCTCGATCAGCTCGGCACGACGCTCGGCGTCGGTGATGACGCCGCGCTCGTACTGCTTCTCGATCTGGCGCGCCTCGGCCTCGTGCCGGTCGAGGATCTCCTGCTTCACCGGCGGGGTGACGACGTCGTCGATGGCGATCGTCACGCCCGAGCGGGTGGCCCAGCGGAAGCCGGCCGCCTTGAGGGCGTCGAGCGTCGCCGCGACCTGCACCTTGGGGTAGCGCTCGGCGAGGTCGTTGACGATCGCGCCGAGCTCCTTCTTCGGCACCTGGTAGTTGACGAAGCGGTAGTCCTCGGGCAGGGCCTCGTTGAACAGCACCCGGCCCAGGCTGGTCTCGACCAGCGCCGGCGCACCCGGGGTCCAGTCCTCCGGCTGCTCCCACGCGGGGTTGACCTTGCCGTTGTCGACGCCGAAGACCTCGTCGAGACGGATCAGCGCCCGCTCCTGCAGGCCCAGCGCGCCCTTGTCGAAGGCCATGACGGCCTCCGACGCGGAGGCGAACGCCGCGGGCCGGCCACCGTCGGCCTCGTGCCGGCTCGGCACCAGGGTCGTCAGGTGGTACAGGCCGAGCACCATGTCCTGGGTCGGCGCGGTGATCGGGCGACCGTCGGCCGGGCTCAGGATGTTGTTGCTCGACAGCATCAGGATCCGGGCCTCGGCCTGCGCCTCGGCCGACAGCGGCAGGTGCACCGCCATCTGGTCACCGTCGAAGTCCGCGTTGAACGCGGTGCAGACGAGCGGGTGGATCTGGATGGCCTTGCCCTCGACCAGCTGCGGCTCGAAGGCCTGGATGCCCAGGCGGTGCAGGGTCGGCGCGCGGTTCAGCAGCACCGGGTGCTCGGTGATGACCTCCTCGAGCACGTCCCACACGACCGGCCGCGCGCGCTCCACCATCCGCTTGGCGGACTTGATGTTCTGCGCGTGGTTGAGGTCCACGAGCCGCTTCATCACGAAGGGCTTGAACAGCTCCAGCGCCATCTGCTTGGGCAGACCGCACTGGTGCAGCTTCAGCTGCGGGCCGACGACGATGACCGAACGGCCCGAGTAGTCGACGCGCTTGCCGAGCAGGTTCTGCCGGAACCGGCCCTGCTTGCCCTTGAGCAGGTCGGACAGCGACTTCAGCGGGCGGTTGCCCGGGCCGGTGACCGGCCGGCCGCGGCGGCCGTTGTCGAACAGCGCGTCCACGGACTCCTGCAGCATCCGCTTCTCGTTGTTCACGATGATCTCGGGGGCACCGAGGTCGAGCAGGCGCTTGAGCCGGTTGTTCCGGTTGATGACCCGGCGGTACAGGTCGTTCATGTCGCTGGTGGCGAAGCGGCCACCGTCGAGCTGCACCATGGGGCGCAGGTCCGGCGGGATGACCGGCACGCAGTCCAGCACCATGCCCATGGGCGAGTTGCGGGTCTGCTGGAACGCCGCGACGACCTTGAGCCGCTTGAGGGCCCGCAGCTTGCGCTGGCCCTTGCCGTTGCGGATGGTGTCGCGCAGCGAGGCAGCCTCGGCGTCGAGGTCGAAGTCGGCGAGCAGCTTCTGCAGCGCCGCGGCGCCCATGCCGCCCTCGAAGTACTCACCGAAGCGGTCGCGCAGCTCGCGGTAGAGGCCCTCGTCGGCGATGAGCTGCTTCACCTCGAGCTTGCGGAAGGTGTCGAGCACCTCCTCGAGGCGGTCGATCTCCCGCTGCGCGCGGTCGCGGATCTGGCGCATCTCGCGCTCGCCGCCCTCGCGCACCTTGCGGCGGACGTCGGACTTGGCGCCCTCGGCCTCGAGCTCGGCGAGGTCGGCCTCCAGCTTCTGCTGGCGGGCCTCCACGTCGGCGTCGCGGCGGTTCTCCAGGTTCGACTTCTCGGCGCTGATCTCCGCCTCGATGGTCGGCAGGTCCCGGTGGCGGGACTCGTCGTCGACCGAGGTGATCAGGTAGGCCGCGAAGTAGATGATCTTCTCGAGGTCCTTGGGGGCCAGGTCGAGCAGGTAGCCCAGCCGGGACGGGACGCCCTTGAAGAACCAGATGTGGGTGACCGGCGCGGCCAGCTCGATGTGGCCCATCCGCTCACGACGGACCTTGGCCCGGGTCACCTCGACGCCGCAGCGCTCGCAGATGATGCCCTTGAACCGGACCCGCTTGTACTTGCCGCAGTAGCACTCCCAGTCCCGGGTGGGACCGAAGATCTTCTCGCAGAAGAGACCGTCCTTCTCCGGACGCAGCGTCCGGTAGTTGATGGTCTCGGGCTTCTTCACCTCACCGTGCGACCACTGGCGGATGTCGTCGCCGCTGGCCAGGCCGATGCGGAGCTCGTCGAAGAAGTTGACGTCGAGCACTGAGTGGACCCCTTTCCCGGGGCTAGTTCTCGTCTATGTCGAAGAGTGGTGGCCGGCCGGCCCCGCGTGCTGGGGGCCGGCCGGCGGGGACGGCTTAGACGTCCTCGACGCTGGAGGGCTCGCGGCGGGACAGGTCGATGCCCAGCTCCTCCGCGGCCCGGAACACCTCGTCGTCGGTGTCGCGCAGCTCGATCGCCTGCCCGTCACCGGACAGCACCTCGACGTTGAGGCACAGCGACTGGAGCTCCTTGAGCAACACCTTGAACGACTCGGGGATGCCCGGCTCGGGGATGTTCTCGCCCTTGACGATCGCCTCGTAGACCTTGACCCGGCCGAGGATGTCGTCGGACTTGATGGTCAGCAGCTCCTGCAGCGCGTAGGCCGCGCCGTAGGCCTGCATCGCCCAGCACTCCATCTCACCGAAGCGCTGGCCGCCGAACTGCGCCTTACCACCCAGCGGCTGCTGCGTGATCATCGAGTACGGGCCGGTCGACCGGGCGTGGATCTTGTCGTCGACCAGGTGCAGCAGCTTCAGGATGTAGACGTAGCCCACCGAGATCGGCTCGGGGAAGGGCTCCCCGGACCGGCCGTCGAACAGCCGCGCCTTGCCGGTCGGGGCGACCATGCGGTTGCCGTCCCGGTTCGGGATCGTCGAGTCCAGGAGGCCGACGATCTCGTCCTCCTTGGCGCCGTCGAACACCGGCGTCGCGGTCCGGGTGCCGGGGGCCGCGGCGCGCGCGGCCTCGGGCAGCTTGGCCGCCCACTCAGGCGTGCCCTCGACCTGCCAGCCCTGCTTGGCGACCCACCCGAGGTGGGTCTCCAGGACCTGGCCGACGTTCATCCGGCCGGGGACACCGAGCGGGTTGAGCACGATGTCGACCGGGGTGCCGTCCTCGAGGAAGGGCATGTCCTCCTGCGGCAGGATCTTCGCGATGACGCCCTTGTTGCCGTGGCGGCCGGCGAGCTTGTCGCCGTCGGAGATCTTGCGCATCTGGGCGACGTAGACCCGGATCAGCTCGTTGACGCCCGCGGGCAGCTCGTCGCCGTCCTCGCGCGAGAACACGCGGACGCCGATCACCTTGCCGGACTCGCCGTGCTTGACCTTGAGCGACGTGTCGCGGACCTCGCGGGCCTTCTCGCCGAAGATCGCGCGCAGCAGCCGCTCCTCGGGGGTCAGCTCGGTCTCGCCCTTGGGCGTGACCTTGCCGACGAGGATGTCGCCGGGGACGACCTCGGCACCGATGCGGATGATGCCGCGCTCGTCGAGGTCGGCGAGGACCTCCTCGGAGACGTTCGGGATGTCCCGGGTGATCTCCTCGGCGCCGAGCTTGGTGTCGCGGGCGTCGACCTCGAACTCCTCGATGTGGATCGAGGACAGGACGTCGTCCTGCACGAGGCGCTGCGACAGGATGATCGCGTCCTCGTAGTTGTGGCCCTCCCACGGCATGAAGGCGACGAGCAGGTTCTTGCCCAGCGCCATCTCGCCCTGGTCGGTGCACGGCCCGTCGGCGATGACCTGGCCGACCTCGACCCGCTGGCCCTCGTCCACGACGGGGGTCTGGTTGATCGAGGTGCCCTGGTTCGAGCGGCGGAACTTCAGCAGCCGGTAGGTCTGCCGGGTGCCGTCGTCGGCCATGACGGTCACGTAGTCGGCGGTCGAGTCCTCGACCACGCCGGCCTTCTCGGCCACGACCACGTCACCGGCGTCGACGGCGGCACGCAGCTCCATGCCGGTGCCGACCAGCGGGGCCTCGCTGCGCAGCAGCGGGACGGCCTGGCGCTGCATGTTGGCGCCCATGAGCGCGCGGTTGGCGTCGTCGTGCTCGAGGAACGGGATCATCGCCGTCGCGACCGAGGTCATCTGCCGCGGCGAGACGTCCATGTAGTCGACGTTCTCCGGGGAGAGGTAGTCGACCTCACCGCCCTTGGTGCGGACCAGGACGCGGTCCTCGGCGAACCGGCCCTGGGCGTCCAGCGGCGAGTTGGCTTGGGCGACGACGAAGCGGTCCTCCTCGTCGGCGGTCAGGTAGTCGATCTGGTCGGTGACCACACCGTTGTCGACGCGGCGGTACGGCGTCTCGATGAAGCCGAAGGCGTTGACCCGGCCGAACGACGACAGCGAGCCGATCAGGCCGATGTTCGGACCCTCGGGGGTCTCGATCGGGCACATCCGGCCGTAGTGGCTCGGGTGCACGTCGCGGACCTCCATGCCGGCCCGCTCACGGGACAGACCGCCGGGGCCCAGCGCCGACAGGCGGCGCTTGTGGGTCAGGCCCGCGAGGGGGTTGGTCTGGTCCATGAACTGGGACAGCTGGCTGGTGCCGAAGAACTCCTTGATGGAGGCGACGACCGGCCGGATGTTGATCAGCGTCTGCGGCGTGATCGCCTCGACGTCCTGGGTCGTCATCCGCTCGCGGACGACGCGCTCCATGCGGGAGAGGCCGACCCGGATCTGGTTCTGGATCAGCTCGCCCACGGTGCGCAGCCGGCGGTTGCCGAAGTGGTCGATGTCGTCGACGCCGTGGTCGGGCTCGCCGGCGTGCAGCCGCACGACGTACTCGATGGTGGCGACGATGTCGTCCTCGGTCAGCGTCAGGGTCGCCTGCGGGACCTCGACGCCGAGCTTCTTGTTCACCTTGTAGCGGCCGACCTTGGCCAGGTCGTAGCGCTTCGGGTTGAAGAAGAGGTTCTCCAGCAGCGCCTGCGCCGACTCACGCGTCGGCGGCTCGCCCGGCCGCAGCTTGCGGTAGATGTCGAGCAGCGCCTCGTCCTGGCCGGCGATGTGGTCCTTCTCCAGGGTGGCCAGCACCGTGGGCGACCACTGGAAGTGCTCGCGGATGCGGTCCTCGGTCCAGCCGAGGGCCTTGAGCAGGACGGTGACCGGCTGGCGGCGCTTGCGGTCGATGCGGACGCCGACGGTGTCGCGCTTGTCGACGTCGAACTCCAGCCACGCACCACGGCTGGGGATGACCTTCGCGCTGAAGACGTCCTTGTCCGACGTCTTGTCCAGGGTCTTGTCGAAGTAGACGCCCGGGCTGCGGACGAGCTGCGAGACGACGACGCGCTCGGTCCCGTTGATGACGAACGTGCCCTTGTTCGTCATGATCGGGAAGTCGCCCATGAACACCGTCTGGCTCTTGATCTCGCCGGTGGTGTTGTTCATGAACTCGGCGGTGACGAACAGCGGCGCCGCGTAGGTCATGTCCTTGTCCTTGCACTCCTCGAGGGACGCCTTGACGTCCTCGAAGCGCGGGTTGGAGAAGGACAGCGACATCGAGCCGCTGAAGTCCTCGATCGGCGAGATCTCCTCGAGGATCTCGGCCAGGCCGCCGACGGCCGTGGACTGCTCCTCGGGGGAGAGCGTGGCCCGCCACTCGGGGCTGCCGATGAGCCAGTCGAACGAGGCGGTCTGCAGGGCCAGCAGATCCGGCACCTCGAGGGGCTCGTTGATCTTGGCGAAGGAGACGCGGAGCGGCGCGCCCGGGATCTTCTGCTGGTCGGCCTCGCCGGTGCGGGGGCCGGACTGCGGGGTGGTGCTCTGCGGGGTGGGTGACTCGGTGGTGCCTGCGGAGATGCTGGTGGGGCGGGAGCCTGCCAAGATGCGTCCTTCCAAGGACCTCACGACGTGCGGGCGGTCGGTGCTGGTTCGTCCTGGGTCGTCGTCGGTTTCGGCGGGGCTGCCACCGGTCTGCGACGAGGCCCGCTCGGTCGGTCGCAGGGAGCTCGGGAGGGTTCCCCCGGGCACCCCAGGTGACCCGTCTCGGCGGGCAAGCAGTCAGGGGGCAGCGCAACAGGGAACCCTACCCCTGCTGCAGCGCACTGTCCACGTCAGGGGTGGTGATCACCGACACCACGCCCGGAAGGACCAGCGCCTCGCCAGCAGCGGCGGGACTGCCGCGGCCATGATGCCAGCCCGTGCCCGTCCGGTCACCCGCCACGCCGGTGGAAGGACCCCGTCCCCCTCACGCCTCGCGAGCTCGGCGCGAGCCTCTGGACGGGGCCGTCAGCCGGTGGTGAGCACCGTCAGGTCGTCGATCCTCCAGGTGTCGTCGCCGTCCCGGACCATCCGGATCTGCACCGTGCGCACGCAGGACTGCGCGCCCTCGGGGGTGACCTCGCACTCGCTGCCCTCGGGAGCGGGCTGGGTGCCGGTGTTCACCGACTCGGCCACCAGCCGGCCGAAGACGACGAGCGTGGCCTCCTCCTGGTCCTCGTCCACCTGCTGCACCGCGACGTCGCGGACGTCGTAGCGGATCGTGGCCGACACCTGCTCGTAGGTGTCGATCAGCGCGCCCTCGGCCTCGGCCTCGTACTGGCTGCGCAGGTCGCCGGTGAGGACGGCGAGCTGGCCGGCCACGCTGCCCTCGGAGTCGCGGTAGTCGTAGCGGTAGACGGCCTCGATGTTGTCCTTGGCGGCGGTGAAGACGTCGGGGTCGACGTGCGTGCGCCCGGGCGGCCGGAACCACAGCAGCGCCGCGACGGCGGCGGTGACCAGGCACAGCGCGGCCAGGACGGCGGCGAGGGGCACGCGGCGCCGCGACCGGGCGGACCGGCCCGCCGGCACCCGCGCCGGCCGGGCGCCCCGTCGGCGGGCGGACGCCGCGGCGCGCTCCTCCCCTCCGGCCCGTGCGCCGGCCGCGAGCGTCTCCGAGCGCGGGCGAGCAGCGTCCGGCGGGCGCTCCGCGTCGGCCGCGGGACGGCCGGGGCGGGGGTCCGGAGCGGGGCGCGGCCGGGGACCGGGACGGGCGAGCGCGGCCGCCTCGCCGGCAGGGGTCTCGTCGCGCTCCCGGCGGCTGCCCGCGACCCGCGGACGGGGGCTGGGGCGCGGCGACGGCGTCGGCCGCGGGCGCGGCGTGGGGCGCGGGCGGTCGTCACTCATCGGGGGTCCCCCGGATCGCCGAGAGCAGCCAGCGGTCGCCCACCTTCTCCAGGTCCACCTCGATGCGGTCGCGGCGCACCTCGGCGGGCACGCCGGCGGCCTGCCGGGTGGTCGCGATGACCATGACAACGGTCCCCTCGTCGTCGGTCGCCCGCGTCACGCCGGCGCCGACCACCTCGGTGCTGGTGACGGCCTGCCCGTCGACCAGCTGCTGGCGCACCCGCTCGAGGCCGGCGACGGACTCCTCGGTGAGCTCCCCGGTGGTCACCCGGCGGGCCTGCTCGATGTCGTCGTCGATCGTGAGGTGGTCGAAGGAGGTCAGGTCGACCACGTTCGCGCGGGCGGCCTGCAGGACCTCGACGTAGGTGTCGGTGCGCACCGAGGACTCCTCGGCGAACAGCCGCGGCGCGGCCAGGTAGGAGACGAGCCCGAGCAGCAGGACCAGCAGCAGCCCCAGCGCGGGAACCACCGGCACGGTGACCCGTCGGCCGCGGCGGGCCGGCTCGGCGTCGGAGTCGGCGTCGGTGTCGGTGTCGGTGTCGGTGTCGGTGTCGTCGTCGGCGTCGGAGTCGGAGTTGGCGCCGGCGGCGTCCGCGGCCCGGGCGCGGCGGTGCCGGGACCGGCGGCCCGGGCGGGCGGCCGGGGCGTCGTCGTCGGCGGCGTGCGCGGGGACGGCGGCCCCGCTCGCGGTCTCCTCGGCCGTCGTCGGCTCCGCCAGGGGCTCGGCGACGGCGGTGGTCCGCGCACCGGTGGGCTCGGCCTCGTCGCGGGCCGGCGCCGGCGCACGCCGGCGCGCGCTGGGGCGCGGCCGGTCGGTGTCGCTCACGGGGAGGTCCTCTCGGTGGGGCGGGCGGGTCCGGGACGACGGGGGTGCGCCGCCGTCACTCGACGACCCCCAGGAGGGTGTCGGCGAAGGGCACCGAGCCCAGCAGTCCGGTCAGCACGTCGTCGATCGTGGACAGCACCGGCGGCAGCGAGCCGAACTGGCCCTGCGGGCCCGGCGAGCCGACCCCGCCGGAGCGGCCGATGTTCTGCTCGCCGCGCAGGTTCGACCCGGACTCGTCCACGCCGTCCCCGCCGTCCGGGTCGACCCCGTCGACCACGTCGCAGCGCACGCCCTCGGTGTCGACCCGCAGGATGTCGTCGGGGCTGTCGTTGGCGCCGGTGGGCACGTAGCCGCTGGTGCAGGCGCGGGGGTCGTCGGTGTTGAGCACCAGGCCGAAGTGCGCGCGCATGACCCCGCCGTCGTTGCGGACGACGGTGAAGCCGCCGGAGACGACGTCGGGATAGGTCACCAGCAGCTGCTCCACGGCCCCCAGCCGCGGGATGTACACCCCGTTGAGGACGTCGAGGTGGCTGACCAGCGAGCCCAGCCCGGGACCGGCGCGGTCGACCAGCTGCTGCAGCGCGGCGCCGGCGTCGGGGGCGGTGACCAGCAGCCCGCGCAGGTCCGGGTCGATGTCGACGAGGGTGTCGCTGACCGCCCGCAGGTCGTCGGCCCACTGCTCGATGGCCGAGCGGCTGGCCACCTGGGTGTCCAGCACGGTCTGGCCGTCGGTGATGAGTGCCAGCGTCTGCGGCAGGGACTCCTCGGCCCGGGCCAGCAGCAGGTCGCCGTTGTCGATCAGCCGGGCGAGGTCGTCGCCGGCCCCCTCGAACGCGTCGCCCAGCTCCTGCACGACGACCCGCAGGTCCTCGGGGTCCAGGGAGGTGACCAGCTCGTCGACGTTGAGCAGCAGCTGCTCGACGGGGATCGGGATCGCGGTGCGCTCGACCGGGATGACGGCGCCGTCCTCCAGGTACGGCCCGTCGTCGTCGGCCGGGCGCAGGTCGACGTACTGCTCCCCCACCGCGCTGCGGGTGGCGACGACGGCCTCGGTGTCGGCCGGGATGCGCTCGGCGTCGGGGTCGATCGTGAGCGTCACCCGCACGCCGTCGTCGGTCAGCTGCATGTCGCTGACCCGGCCGACCGCGACGCCCCGGTAGGTGACCTCGGCGTTGACGAAGATGCCGCCGGAGTCGACGAAGTCCGCGTCCACGTCGTAGCCGGTGCCGAGCAGCAGCCGGTCCAGCCCGACGTAGTTGAACCCGACGTAGGAGATGCCCAGCAGGGCGACGGCGGTGAAGGCGAGCAGCTGGAGCTTCACCTTGCGCGTGATCACGGCGTGCCTCCCACGATGCCCGGGAGGTCGCCGGCGACCGACGACCCGCCGTCGGTGCCCTGCCCGGGCGCGGGCCGGCCGGCGCCCGTCCCGGTGGGCGTCCCCGTCTGCGTCCCCGTGGACGCCGCCCCGGCCCCGTTGCCCGGTGGCGTCCCGGGCACGCCGCAGCTGGCGCCCGCCAGGGCCTGCGGGTCGAGGACCTCCAGCCCGCCGGTCACCGGGTCGACCACGTACCGGCAGAGCAGCTCGCGCAGGTCCAGCGCCAGGGTCGCCGTCATGTTGGTGTAGAGGCCGTAGCCGCCGGTACGGGCGTCGTAGCGCGAGTTGAGCGGGCAGGGGTCGCCGGTCAGGCAGCCCTCGACCGAGCTGGCCGGGAAGGGGTAGGTCAGCAGCAGGTCCAGGGAGTTGGCCAGGTCCGGGCCGGCCGCGGCCAGCTGGCTGAGGACCGGCTGCAGGAGCCGGAGGTCCTCGACGGTGTTCTGGCCGGCCTGGTTGATGACCCGCGTGCCCACCTCGCCCAGCCGGGCGAGGCTGTCGAGCATCGACACGAGCAGACCGCGCTGCTCGTTCACGATGTCCAGGCCCGGGCCGATGCTGTCCAGCGCCGTCTCGATCGTGCCGGTGCGCGCGGCCAGGGTCTCGGCCAGCGCGTTGACGCTGTCCAGGGCGCGGCTGATCTCCTCGCGCTGCTGGTCGAGCCCGCCGATGAGCACGTCGAGGGAGTCGAGGGTGTCGCGGATGGCCTCCTCGCGGCCCTCGAGCGCGACCCCCAGCTCCCGGCTGATGGTCTGCAGCTGCGCGAGGCCGCCGCCGTTGAGCACCAGCGACAGGGCGCCGAGCAGCTCCTCGACCTCGACGTTGCGGTTGGTGCGGTCCAGCTCGATCAGCGCGCCGTCCGCCAGCTGCCCCTGCGGCTCCTCGTTGCCCGGCGCCGCCAGCTCCACGTACTTCTCGCCGAGCAGCGAGGACTGCTGGATCATCGCGACCGCGTTGGCCGGCAGCTCGACGTCGCCGTTGACCTCGACCGTGACCAGCGCCGTCCAGTCGTCGGACAGCTCGATGTCCTCCACCCGGCCCACGGCCACGTCGGCCACCCGGACCCCCGCCTGCGGGACGAGGTCCAGCACGTCGAGGAACTGGATCTGCACCGTGTACGGGTCGTCGCCGAGGTCGGCCCCGCCCGGGAGGGACAGCGAGTAGGCGCCGCGGAAGCCGCAGCCCGACAGCAGCAGCACGCCGGCCGCCAGCGCCGCCGCCCGGCGCACCCCGGCCCTCACTGCTCGCTCCCGCCGAGGACGGGCAGCCCGAGGACGCCGCCACCGACCGGGGCCGGCGCGCCGGTGCCGCCGCCCGCGCCGCCGCCGAAGAGCACGCCGAGCAGCTCCTCGAGGTCGGGGACGCCGTTGCCGTTGAGGTCGTCGAGCGTGCCGTCGTTGCCCGGGTCGCCGGACAGCAGCCGCAGGCAGATCTGGTCGGTCGGCGGCAGGCTGAGGAAGTCGGTGAGGGTGTTCAGCGAGATGCCCGCGACGTTGAGCCGGCCCGCCGTCCCGAGCAGCTGGCACACGACGACCTCCGGGCTGGTGGAGCCCAGCGAGTTGTCCCGGGTGTCGAGCGTCCCGTAGTCGGGGTTGTAGGCGTGCGCGACGTTGCCCAGCGCCGCCGGGGCGACGTCGAGGATCTCCGCCAGCGCCTGCCGCTGCTGCACCAGCGTGAGCGTGACGTCGGCCAGCCGGTCGACGTTGGTCGTCAGCAGGTCGGTGTTGGTCTGCACGAAGGTCGCGATCTCCCCGAGGGCCGCCGAGAGGAGCTGCACGGCCGCGGCCAGGTCGGCCCGCTCCCCCTCCAGCTGGTCGGCGACGGCCGCCATGTTGTCGTTGAACTGCGCCACCTGGGCGTCGATCGTGGCCAGCGCCGTGGTGAAGGTCTGCAGCGAGTCGATGGAACCGAACAGGTCGTCCCGGTTCTCGGCGAGCGTCTCCACCGCCTGGGAGAAGCCGGTCAGCGTGCGGTTGAGCGCCTCGCCGTTCCCGTCGAGGTTGGCCGCGCCCACCTCGAGCAGGTCGTCCAGCGCCCCGTTGGCGTTGGCCCCGGTCGGCCCGAGCGCGGCGGACAGCTCGTCGAGCGCGCCGTAGACAGCGTCCAGCTCGACCGGGGTCGCGGTGCGGTCGAGCCCGAGCTCCGCGCCGTCGGCCATGGTCGCCCCGCCGCTGTAGACGGGGGCGAACTGCACGTAGCGGTCCGACACCAGCGACGGCGCGAGGATCACGGCGTCGGCGTCGGCCGGGATGTCGTACTGCTCGTCGACGAGCATCTCGACCCGCACGCGGTCGCCCATCGGGGTGACGCCGGTGATCTCGCCGACGTCGATGCCGAGGATGCGGACGTCGCCGCCCTCGTAGATGCCGACGGTCTGGGTGAAGTAGGCGGTGACCCGGTACTGGTCGGCCGGCCGGAGCACCGTCCAGCCGATGGCGCCGACCAGGACGAGCGCCGCGGCCAGCGCCACGCCCCGCTGCAGGGAGCCGCTCATGCGCCACCGTCGCAGGTGACCAGGCCGCCGGGGACCTGCGTGGTGGCGCCGCAGACCACGGAGGCGACGGCGCCGGGCAGCAGGTTGTCGACGAAGCTGTCGAACCAGCGACCGTTGCCGAGGGTGTTGGTGAACACCCGGACGAAGGGGGCGAAGTTCTCCACGGTCTCCCCGAGCGCGTCCCGGTTGCGGGACAGGATGTCGGTCACCGTCGCCAGCTGCTGGAGGGCCGGGGTCAGCGCCTCCCGGTTGTCGGCCACGAGGCCGGTGAGCTGGTCGGCGAGCAGCTGGGTGTTGGTGAGGATCGCGTCGATCAGCTGACGGCGCTCCTGCACCTCCTGCAGCAGGGTGTTGGAGTCGACGATCAGCCGCGTGAACTCGCCGTTGCGGTCGGCGAGGACGTCGGCTACGTCCCGGGTGGCCGACAGCAGCTGCTCGAGCTCGGCGTCGCGCGAGGCGATGGTGTCCGACAGCCGCGCCAGGCCCTGCAGCGAGGCCTGCACCTCCTCGGGCGTCTCGGCGAACGTGTCGGCGAGCACCTCGAACGACGAGGCCAGCTGGCCGGTGTCGATCTGCTCGACGGTCGTCGACAGGTCGGCGAAGGCCTCGACCACGTCGTAGGGCGAGGCGGTGCGCTCCAGCGGGATCCGGTCGTCGGGGTCGAGCTCCTCGCTGCCGCGCGGCACCAGCGCGAGGTACTTGGCCCCGAGCACCGTCTCGATCCGGATCGCGGCCTGGGAGCGGTCGCCGACGAAGGCGTCCTCGACGCGGAACTCGACGGTCACCGCGCCGTCCTCCAGGCGGAGCTCCTCGACCTGGCCGACCTTGACCCCGGCGACGCGGACCGGGTCGTCGGGCTTGAGCCCGGCGGCCTCGGAGAACTGCGCGGAGTAGACGGTGCCGCCGCCGATGAGCGGCAGGGACTGCGCGTTGAACGCGAGCAGCACGAGCAGCACGATCACGCTGAGGCTGACCGCCCCGATGGTGACCGGGTTGCGGTCGCGGAAGGGCTTCGGGTGGCGGGCCATCAGCAGCCCGCCGATCCGCTGGAGAACCCGCCGGCCGGGAGCTCGGTGCCCTCGGTCTCCCCGGGCAGGACGACGTAGCCCGACGCCCCGCACAGGTAGAAGTTGAACCAGCTGCCGTTGACCGCGGTCCGCGTGATCAGGTCGATCTTCGTCGGCGCGAGCTGCAGGAAGTCCTCCACGATGTCCCCGGTGTCGGCCAGGTTGCCGGCCAGGTCCCCGAGCGCCTGGACGTCGGCGGCCAGCGGCGGGCGGGCCTGCTCGAGCAGGCCGGTCGTCGCCACGGCCAGCGTGTCGATCGTCTGCAGCGAGTCGAAGATCGCGTCCCGGTCCTGGGCCAGCCCGGTCACGAACTGCTGGAGGCTGACCACCAGCGACGAGAGCTGCTCGTCGCGGGCGGCCACGGTCCCCATGACGGTCGTCAGGTTGTCGATCAGGCTGCCGATCACCGCGTCGCGGTCGGCCAGCGAGCTCGACAGCGAGGCGACGTGCCCGAGCAGGCTCTCCACCGTCCCGGCCTCGCCCTGGAACACCTGGATGATCTCGTAGGACAGCCGGTTCACGTCCGACGGCGACAGCGCCTGGAACAGCGGCTGGAAGCCGCCGAACAGCGTGGTCAGGTCCAGCGCCGGCTTCGTCTGCGCCAGCGGGATGGTGTCGCCCTCCTCCAGCCGGCGCCCGGCCGAGCCCTCCCCCTCGGTGAGGGAGATGTAGCGCTGCCCGACGAGGTTTCGGTACCGGATGGTGGCCTCGACGCCGGCGGGCAGCGGGATGTCGGCGTCGACCTGCAGCTCCACCTCCGCGACCGGGGTCTCCCGGCCCTCGGCCAGCCCGATGCCGGTGACCTGCCCGACGCGCACGCCGGCGATGCGGACCTCGTCGCCCTCGACGAGCCCGGCGACGTCGGTGAACTGCGCCTTGTAGGACAGCTGCTCGCCGTACCCGGCGTTGGTGATCGTGGCGATGAGGACGTAGCTGGCCAGGATGGTGACCAGCGCGAAGACGGCCAGCTTCGTCAGCGGCCCGGCGAGGCTCTTCACGGGACCAGCACCTGCGCCCCCCGGAGGACCGGCGCCAGGGCCGAGGCGGCCAGGTCGGTGACGTCGTCGGGGTCGGTGGCGGTCTGGTAGCCGAGCAGGCTGCGCACGAAGTCCAGCTCCGCGGTGGACCCGGCCAGCCGGTCGGGCAGCGAGTCCCCCGCCGACCCGCCGGGGTTGGGGTCGCCGGCGCCGTCGGGGACGTCGTCGGGCCCGCGGCCGCCCAGGCACACCGGGTTCCCGCTGACCGGGTTGTCGACCGAGTCCACGCCGTCCTCCGGCGGTGTCGGGCAGTAGTACTCGCCCCGCTCGGCGGCGGCGATGATCCCGTCGATGTCGTCCAGGCCCTGGCAGTCGGGCCCCGAGCGATCGAGGTAGGCGGGCTGGTCGCCGGGCTGGTAGGGGTTGCGCGGCGGCAGCGTCACCACGATGTTCAGGTTCAGCGAGGGGTCGCCGTCCCCGCCGAACGCCTCGGTGATCATCGGGTTGAACCGCGCCAGGCCGTTGAGCAGGCACGGGTAGACCGGCGAGTACTCCGCGAGCAGGCCGAGCACCGGCCGCGAGGTCGCCGCCAGCGAGATGAGGTCGGGCTCGTTGCGCTCGAGGAACTCCGCCGCCGTGGTCGAGGAGTCGTCGACGACGGTGAAGGTCCGGCGCAGCTGCTCCTCCTGGTCCACCAGGGTGTCGGCGGTGACGGAGATGTTGTCGAGCACGGCCAGGAGGTCGTCGGCGGCGGACTGGTAGGTGTCGGCGAAGTCGGCCAGCCCGGAGATGTCGGCCTGGAGCTCCGGCAGCACCGTGTTGATCTCCGTCACGTACTCGCCGACGTCCACGAGGTTCTGACCGAGGGACTCGCCGCGTCCGCGCAGCGCGTCGGCCACCGCGGCGAGGGTGTAGCTGAGGTCCTGCGGCTCCACGGCCTGCAGCAGCGGCAGCAGGTCGTCGATCACCCGCTGCAGCTCGATGGCGTTCTCGGTGCGGTCCTGGCCGATGACGTCGCCGTCGGCCAGCCGCTCGGCCGAGGGCTGCTCGGGCAGCACGAGGGAGACGTAGCGCTCCCCGAACAGCGTCTTGGGCAGCAGCCGGGCCGTGACGTCGGCCGGGATCTGCTCGAGGTACTGCGGCCGGATGGCCAGCTCGATGGTCGCGCCGTCCGCGCTGGCCGACACCTCGCGCACCTCGCCGACGATCATGCCGCGGACCTTGACGTCGGAGGCCTCCTGCAGCTGGTTGCCGGCGGTGTCGGTCTCCAGCGTCACGCGGGCGACGTCGACGAACGCCTTGTTGTAGAGCGCGACCGTGAGCCCCAGCAGCAGCGCCAGGACCACCAGGAAGGCCAGCCCCTGCAGGCGCCGGCGGACCACCGCTCCTCGTGCCGTGCCGCTCATCGGCCGCTCACCCCGCGATCCGGACGGTCGTCGTCGAGCCCCAGATGGCCAGGGACAGGAACAGGTCGATGACCATCACGGCCACGATGGAGAAGCGGACGGCGCGGCCCACGGCGAGGCCGACCCCGGCGGGACCGCCGGCGGCGCGGTAGCCGTAGTAGCAGTGGCTGAGGATGATCACGACGGCGAAGACGAGCACCTTGACGAACGACCAGAGCACGTCCTGCGGTGGCAGGAACAGGTTGAAGTAGTGGTCGTAGGTGCCCGCCGACTGCGCGTAGGCCTGGGTGGTGATGGTCCGCGTGGCGAAGTAGCTGCTGAGCAGGCCGATCACGTACAGCGGGATGACGGCGACGAAGCCGGCGACGATGCGGGTGGTCACCAGGAACGGCAGCGACGGCACGCCCATGACCTCGAGCGCGTCGATCTCCTCGTTGATCCGCATCGCGCCGATCTGGGCGGTGAAGCCGCAGCCGACCGTGGCCGACAGGGCCAACCCGGCGACCAGCGGCGCGATCTCGCGGGTGTTGAAGTAGGCAGAGAGGAAGCCGGTGAACGCCGAGGTGCCCAGCTGGTCGAGCGCGGCGTAGCCCTGCAGGCCCACCTCGGTGCCGGTGAAGAAGGACAGGAACGCGATGACGCCGACCGTGCCGCCGATGACGGCGAGCGCGCCGGTCCCGAAGGTCACCTCGGCGAGCAGCCGGGCGACCTCCTTCTTGTAGCGGCGCAGCGTGCGCGGCGTCCACGCGAGCGCCCGGCCGTAGAAGCCGAGCTGGTCACCGAGGTCGTCCAGGGTGTCCATCGGCCGCTTGTAGACGGTGCGCACCGCCTTGCGCACACCGACGCGGATCCGGTCGACGGGGTTCAGCAAGGCCATCGTCACTGCCCCTTCGGCGGGACGAGCTGGAAGTACACGGCCGTCATCACGAAGTTGACCGCGAACAGCAGCAGGAACGTGATGACCACCGACTGGTTCACCGCGTCACCGACGCCCTTGGGTCCGCCGCCGGCTCTGAGCCCCTTGTAGGAGGCGACGATGCCGGCGATCATCCCGAAGACCAGGGCCTTGATCTCGCCGGACCAGAAGTCCTCCACCTGGGCCAGTGCGCCGAACGAGGCCAGGTAGGCGCCCGGCGTCCCGCCCTGCAGGACGACGTTGAAGAAGTAGCCGCCGGCCACGCCGACGACGCTGACCAGTCCGTTGAGCAGGGTCGCGACCAGCATCGCGGCGAGCACGCGCGGGACGACGAGGCGCTGGATCGGGCTGATGCCCAGCACCTCCATGGCGTCGATCTCGTCGCGGATCTTGCGGGCGCCGAGGTCGGCGCAGATGGCCGAGCCACCGGCGCCGGCGATGAGCAGCGCCGTCACGATCGGGCTGGCCTCGCGGAGGACGGCGAGCACCGACGCCGACCCGGTGAACGACTGGGCCCCCAGCTGGCGGGTCAGCGACCCGAGCTGCAGGGCGATGACCGCGCCGAAGGGGATGGCGACGAGCGCCGTCGGCAGGATCGTGACGCTGGCGACGAACCAGGTCTGCTGCACGAACTCGCGGAACTGGAAGGGCCGCTTGGGCAGCGCCCGGGCGACGTCGAGCGCGAAGGCGAACAGGTTGCCGCTGGCTCGCAGCGGCCGCAGCGGGGACAGCTTGCCGTCGAGGATCCCCGGCGCCTTCGGCCTGTCGGTGGCCGTCACGAGCGACCCCGTGGACCGGGCAGCACCGCGGCGTGCGCCCCGCCCGGAGCGGTCTGCGGCTCCCACGCCCGCCCGTCGGCCCCGGCCGTGGGCGCGAAGACCCCGGCGTCGGCCTGCGCCAGCAGGTCCTCGGGCAGCGAGGCGCGGATGGCCTCGGCGGTGGCCGGGTCGAACTCGTGCAGCATCCGCGCGACGCGCTCCTGCCGCCGCCGCTGCGCCTTGCGCTCGGGCAGCCCCGGGGAGGGGTCCAGCTGCGGCGGGACGGCGTCCCCGCCGGTGGCGCCCTTGGGGCCGACGCCGTTGTGCTGGTCGCCGCCCCGGGCCTCGAGCGCCGCCATCTCGGCCTCGACCTGGGCGACGTCCTTCTCCTCGCTCATGCCGATCGGGCCCTCGCGCCGGCCGTTGAGGAACTGGCGGACGACCGGCTCCTGGCTGGTGAGCAGCTGCTCGCGCGGGCCGAACATCGCCAGGTGCCGGCGGAACAGCAGGCCGAGGTTGTCCGGCACCGTGCGGGCGGTGCCGATGTCGTGCGTGACGATGAGGAAGGTGGCGTCGATCTGGGCGTTCAGGTCGACGATCAGCTGGTTGAGGTAGGCGACGCGGACCGGGTCCAGCCCGGAGTCCGGCTCGTCGAACAGGATGATCTCGGGGTCGAGCACCAGCGCCCGGGCGAGACCGGCGCGCTTGCGCATGCCGCCGGAGATCTCCCCCGGCAGCTTCCCCTCGGCGCCCTGCAGGCCGACCATGTCCATCTTCTCGCGGACGATGCGCCGGATGTCGCCCTCGCTCTTCTTCGTGTGCTCGCGCAGCGGGAAGGCGATGTTGTCGAACAGGTTCATCGAGCCGAACAGCGCGCCGTCCTGGAACAGGACGCCGAAGAGCTTCCGGACCTCGTAGAGCCGGTGCTCGCTCGTGCGGACGATGTCGGTGTCCTTGATGAAGATCGACCCGCGCTCGGGCTTGAGCAGGCCGACCAGCGACTTGAGGAAGACGGACTTGCCGGTGCCGGACGGGCCGAGCAGGACGGAGATCTCACCGGGCGGCAGCGTGAGCGTGACGTCGCTCCAGATGTTCTGGCTGCCGAAGGACTTCGTGAGCCCCTCGACCCGGACCTCGACGCCCACGTCGACCTCCTCCTCCAGCTCCGTTGCCGGCACCCGCTCGAGATCACCGGGCTCCGGGATTCTGGGGCCTGGGGTGACGCTGCGCACGTCAGACGCCCAGTTCCCGGACCTACCAGCGAGTAACGAGCGGCCGGACGGGAGGTTACGTGGCTCACGCGAGGTGCGTGACACGGGTCTCGGCGGTTCACCCGGACGCGCAGAGGCCGCCCTCCCCTCGGGGGGAGGACGGCCTCTGCGGTGGTGCGGGTGGTGCTACCCGGCGACGAGCCGCCGCCGGAGAGGGGTCACTTGACGGTGACGGTGGCGCCGGCGCCCTCGAGGGCGGCCTTGGCCTTCTCGGCGGCGTCCTTGGCGACCTTCTCCAGGACCGGCTTCGGCGCGCCGTCGACCAGGTCCTTGGCCTCCTTGAGGCCGAGCGAGGTCAGGCCGCGCACCTCCTTGATGACCTGGATCTTCTTGTCGCCGGCGCTCTCGAGGATGACGTCGAACTCGTCCTGCTCCTCGGCGGCGGGGGCGCCACCGTCGCCGGCACCACCGGCGGCCGGGGCGGCCGCGACGGCGACCGGAGCAGCGGCGGTGACCTCGAAGGTCTCCTCGAACTGCTTCACGAAGTCGGACAGCTCGAGCAGCGTCATCTCCTTGAACGCGTCGAGCAGCTCCGCGGTGGACAGCTTGGCCATGATCTCTCCTTCTGGGGTCAGTCGGTGCTGGCCGCGGCGTCCGCGGTCTCAGCGTTGTCGGTGGTGGTGTCTGCAGCAGCGGTGTCGGCGGCCGCGGAGTCGGCGCCCTCGGCGGGCTTCTTCTCCTGCAGCGCCGCGGCCAGGCGGGCGACCTGCGACAGCGGGGCCTGGAACAGGCCGGCGGCCTTGCTCAGGTTGCCCTTCATCGCGCCGGCCAGCTTGGCCAGGAGCACCTCGCGGGGCTCGACGTCGGCCAGGGCGGTGACCTCGGCGGGCGTGACCGTGCGGCCCTCGACCACGCCGCCCTTGACCACGAGCAGCGGGTTGGCGCGCGCGAAGTCACGGATGGCCTTGGCGGCCTCGACGACGTCGCCCTCGATGAAGGCGATGGCGGTCGGGCCGTTCAGCAGCGGACCGAGGTCGGTGTGCCCGACCGAGTCCGCCGCCCGCTTCGTCAGGGTGTTCTTGACGACGGCGTAGCTGCTGCCCGCACCGAGGGAACGGCGCAGCTGGGTCAGCTGCGCCACGGTCAGCCCGCGGTACTCGGTGAGCACGGCCGCGCTGGACTTCTGGAACCGCTCGGTGATCTCGTCGATCACCGCGGCCTTGGCCTGCGTGGGCATGGGCCTCCTCTCGTCTGACGGGCGACCACCGACCGGAGCACGACCTCGGACGATCGGGGCCCGGAGACGAGGAACGCCCCGGCGCAGGCGCACGGGGCGAGGGCAGGCGCGCAGCGGCGCCCGCGATCGGACCGTCCTCCTGCGCGGGCCGCCCGGGGATCCGGGACCTTCGATCGCACGCGGACGTGCGACGACCAGCGGTCGTGGGGGGAACGTCGACAAGCGTACACGCGTTCAGCGCCGTCCCCGCCGCACCCCCTGCGTCGACGGGAGATGCACGGTCGCCGCGATCGGGCGCTGGTGCCGACGGGTGAGAGCTCGTCGCGAGGACCGGGGCCGGACGCGCGGAGGCCCCGCAGCGCGGTGCGCTGCGGGGCCTCCGGGGAGCTGCTCGCTCAGGCGGTGGGCTCGTCCACCGTGAGGTTGCGGGTGCGGTTCGGGTCGACCGGGATGCCGGGGCCCATGGTGGTCGAGATGGTGACCTTCTTCAGGTACCGGCCCTTGGCGGCGGCCGGCTTGGCGCGCAGCACCTCGTCGAGGGCGGCCGCGTAGTTCTCGACCAGCTTGGCCTCGTCGAACGAGGTCTTGCCGATCACCAGGTGCAGGTTGGCCTGCTTGTCGACGCGGAAGTTGATCTTCCCGCCCTTGATGTCGTTGACGGCCTTGGCCACGTCGGTGGTCACCGTGCCGGTCTTCGGGTTCGGCATCAGGCCGCGGGGGCCGAGGATGCGGGCGATCCGGCCGACCTTGGCCATCTGGTCGGGGGTGGCGATCGCCGCGTCGAAGTCCAGGAAGCCGCCCTGGATGCGCTCGATCAGGTCGTCCGAGCCGACGACGTCGGCGCCGGCGCCCTCGGCCTCGGCGGCGCGGTCACCGGTCGCGAAGACGATGACGCGGGCGGTCTTGCCGGTGCCGTGGGGCAGGTTGACCGTGCCGCGGACCATCTGGTCGGCCTTGCGCGGGTCGACGCCCAGGCGCATGGCCACCTCGACGGTGGCGTCGTAGCTGGTCGGCGACGTCTCCTTCGCCAGACCTGCCGCCTGCAGCGGGCTGTACAGGCTCTCGCGGTCGACCTTCGCCGCTGCCTCGCGGTACTTCTTGCCGTGCTTGGCCATGGTGTGTCCTCTCCCCGCGCCGTCGGGCGCGGGTGTCCGTGTGGTGTGCGGGCCTGGCCGGCCCTCCCACAGCTGCTGCCCGGACCCGTGCGGGTCCGGGGTCGTCCGGGGGCTCCCGAGAGGGGTCAGCCCTGGACGGTGATGCCCATCGACCGGGCGGTGCCGGCGATGATCTTCTCGGCCTCGTCGAGGGAGTTGGCGTTGAGGTCGGCCATCTTGGTCTGCGCGATCTCGCGGACCTGGTCGCGGGTGACGGTGGCGACCTTGGTCTTGTGCGGCTCGCCCGACCCCTTCTCGACACCGGCCGCCTTGAGCAGCATGCGCGCCGCCGGCGGGGTCTTGGTGACGAAGGTGAACGAGCGGTCCTCGAACACCGAGATCTCGACGGGGATCACGTTGCCGCGCTGCGACTCCGTGGCGGCGTTGTACGCCTTGCAGAACTCCATGATGTTGACGCCGTGCTGGCCGAGCGCCGGACCCACGGGCGGCGCGGGGGTCGCCGCACCGGCGTTGATCTGGAGCTTGATGACCGCGGTCAACCGCTTCCGGGGAGGCATGGCTTCCTTCTTCTCTGGTGTGTCAGGTACCGGGGACCCGGGTCAGATCTTGCTGACCTGGGTGAACGACAGCTCGACGGGCGTCTCGCGCCCGAAGATCGAGACCAGCACCTGGAGCTTCTGCTGCTCGGCGTTGATCTCGTTGATGGTGGCCGGGAGGGTCGCGAACGGCCCGTCCATGACGGTCACCGACTCGCCGACCTCGAAGTCGACGACGGTGGCCGGCGCGGCGGCGGCGGCCGTCCCGCCGGTCACGCCCGGCTCGGCCACCTTGGCCGCGGCCGGCGCCGCCGGCGGGGCCAGCAGGGTGACGACCTCGTCGATCGACAGCGGCGAGGGGCGGGAGGTGGCGCCGACGAAGCCGGTGACGCCGGGGGTGTTGCGGACCGCGCCCCAGGACTCGTCGTTGAGGTCCATGCGGACCAGCAGGTAGCCGGGCAGCTTCTTCCGGTTGACCTGGGTGCGCTTGCCGTTCTTGATCTCGGTGACCTCCTCGGTGGGCACCTCGATCTGGAAGATGTAGTCCTCCATGTCCAGCGACTGGATGCGCGACTCGAGGTTGGTCTTCACCTTGTTCTCGTAGCCGGCGTAGGAGTGGATGACGTACCAGTCGCCGAACTGGCTCTTCAGCCGGTTGCGCAGGGCCTCGACCGGGTCGGCGTCCTCCTCGGGGACCTCGGCGGCCGGGACGGCCAGCGGGTCGGAGGCGAGGGTGTCGGGGTCGCCGCTCTCGACGTCGGGCACCTCGTCGGCGACCTCGGTGGCGGTGTCCTGGTCGACGGTGTCGACGCTGCCCTCGGCCGCGCCCGTCTCGCCGGCGCCGGTCTCGAGGTCGACGCTGCCGAACTCGTCGGCGCGGGCGTCGTCGAGGTCGATGGACGGGACGGCGCTGTCGGTCTCGAAGGGCTCGCGGGGCTCGGTCACGGGGGTTGCTTCCTTTGCGTCGTCGTGTGCGGGTGGCGCCGGTGGTCAGCCGAAGACGGCGAGCACGCCCTGCGCGAAGAGGAGGTCCAGGCCGGCCACCAGCGCGACCATGAAGGACACGAAGACGATGACGACGGTCGTGTAGGTGATCAGCTCACGGCGGCCCGGCCAGATGACCTTGCGGAGCTCGGCGACGACCTCCCGGAGGAAGCGGCGCAGGCTGCGGCGCTGCCGGGCCTCCTGCCCGCGGGCGCGACCGGCGGCCGCCCGCCCGGCCGGCCGGGTCGTGGCCCGCTCGCGCGCCGGACGGGGGGTGCGCCGGGCCACCGGCTCGTCGTCGTCCTCGTCCTCGTCGTCGGAGGCGGCGGTGATCCGGCCGCCCCGCCGGCGCGCGGAGCGCGGGACGACCTTGTCCTCCTCGGACTCGGCCTCCTCGGCGACCGCGTCCTCGGCGGCCTCCAGCTCGGCGGCGTCCTCGACCCCGGGGGCCTCGCGGTCCAGCTGCTCGTCGGTCGCGTCGGAGACGGAGCGGGAGTCGTCCTCGCGTCCGCGCTTCTCGTCGCTCACTGCGCCTCGCTGCCCTGGTGGTCGGAGCCCGGACCGCGGGACCGCGGCCGGTGTCGTGCGGTGGTGCTGGTCGTGCGTGCTGGTCGTGCGTGCTGATCGCCGGCGAGGCCGGCGGCACGGGCAGGGGTGACAGGACTTGAACCTGCAGCCTGCGGTTTTGGAGACCGCTGCTCTGCCAATTGAGCTACACCCCTAGTGCCCGGGACGGCTGCCCTGAGCTGGGCCCGGGGGGCGCCTCGCCTCGTGCGGGCACCGAGTCCCCGAGGGGATCCGGGGCACGCCGGTGGCGGGGTCGAACACCCCAGGACCTCGAGTGTACGGGACCGGGCGGACGCCGGGCGAACACCCCGGGGTTCAGGCGAGGCGGACGACGGCCCGGGCCAGCGAGAGGACCTTCTCCCCGCCGCTGGTGACCGTGAGGTCGACCCGCACCCGCCCCTCCTCCAGGACGGCGGCGACGCGACCGCGGACGGTGACCTCCGCGCCGGTGTCGTCGTCCGGCACGACCACCGGGCGGCCGAAGCGCACCTGGTACTCGACCAGGGCGCCCGCGTCGCCGGCCCAGTCGGTGACCGCGCGGCCGGCCAGGCCCATCGTCAGCATCCCGTGGGCGATCACCCCGGGCAGGCCGACGGCCGTGGCCACCCGGTCGCTCCAGTGGATCGGGTTGAGGTCACCGGAGGCGCCGGCGTAGCGGACCAGGTCCGCGCGCGTCACCGGGTACACCCGCTCGGGGAGCTCGGTGCCGACGGCGACGTCCGCGGCCCGCACCCGCGCGCTCACGCCGTCCCCCGCGCGACGAGCATCGAGGTGGCCGAGCAGACCGGCTCGCCGTCCTCGGTGGTGACGTCGACCCGCGTGGTCAGCAGGTCGTTGCCCGCCACGCTGCGCACCGCCTCGATGGTGGGGACGGCGACCAGGCGGTCCCCCGCCCGGATCGGACGGTGGTGGACGAAGCGCTGCTCGCCGTGCACCACGCGGCTGTAGTCGAGGGCGACGTCGGGGTCCTCGACGACGACGCCGGCCGCCGACAGCGTCAGCGCGATCGCGAACGTCGGCGGGGCGATCACGTCGGGGTGGCCGGCCGCCCGGGCGGCGTCGACGTCGGTGTGCACCGGGTCGGTGGAGCCCAGCGCGGCCGCGAACTCGGCGATCTTGACCCGGCCGACCTCGTAGACGGCGGAGGGCGGGTAGCTGCGCCCGACCAGTCCTGCGTCCAGCGCCATGCTCCCCGCCCTCTCCCGGCGATCCCCGCGGCTACCGCGTCAGCGGGTCTCGCGGTGGATCGTGTGCTTGCGGTCGTGCGGGCAGTACTTCTTCAGCTCGAGCCGGTCGGGGTCGTTGCGCCGGTTCTTGCGGGTGATGTAGTTCCGGTTCTTGCACTCCTGGCAGGCCAGGGTGATCTTCGGACGGACGTCGGTGGCTGCCATGGGTGCGCTCCCAGCCTTGTCGGGCGGGCCCTCGGGACCCGGGTGCGGGCGGGGGTGCCCACACGACGACGGACCCCGGGAGGGGGTCCGTCAGGAGTAGCGGTGACCGGACTTGAACCGGTGACACAGCGATTATGAGCCGCTTGCTCTACCAGGCTGAGCTACACCGCCGGGAGGACCGTGCGGTCCTGATCGTGCTACGAGCCCCTTTACGGAATCGAACCGTAGACCTTCTCCTTACCATGGAGACGCTCTGCCGACTGAGCTAAAGGGGCGGTGGCCGGAGCCGTCGAGAACTGTACCCGACGCCGGCGGGCCGCCGTCGGCGGGGGGCCGGGGCGTGTCAGGCGCGGACGAACAGCCGCCGGTGCGTCGCCCCCGGGGCCGCCGAGCGGACGCCGGCGCGGGCCAGCAGCCAGCTCTCCAGCCGGTCGTCGGGCAGCGGCCGGCTGACGAGGAACCCCTGGAGCTTGTCGCAGCCCATGTCGGCCAGCGTGTTGCGGGTCAACTCGTCCTCCACGCCCTCGGCGACGACCCGCAGCCCGAGGTTGTGCGCCAGCTCGATGATGGAGCGGGCGATGAACGACTCCCCCTGGCTGGTCGACATGCTGAGCACGAACGACTTGTCGATCTTGACCTCGTCGATCGGCAGCTGCCGCAGCTGGGACAGCGACGAGTAGCCGGTGCCGAAGTCGTCCATCGACAGCCGCAGGCCCAGCGCGTGCAGGTCGGCCAGGACGGTGCTGCTGCGCACCGAGTCGTCGACCACGCTGCCCTCGGTCAGCTCCAGGGTCAGCAGCTCCCCCGGCACGCCGTGCCGGCGCAGCGCGCGGGCGACCCGCTCGACCAGGTCCGGCTCGGTCAGGCAGCGGGCGGAGAGGTTCACCGCGACCGACAGCGCGATGTCCTGGTCGAGCCACCGCCGGCAGCGGGCCAGCGCGAGGTCGAGCACGTGGTCGGTCAGCGGGCCGATCCGGCCGATCTGCTCGGCCAGGTGGATGAACTCGTCGGGGGCGACGGCGCCGTAGCGCGGGTGGGCCCACCGCACCAGCGTCTCCACGGACACGATGTCGGAGGTGCGGGCGTCGATGATGGGCTGGAAGACGACGCTGATCTGTCCCTCGGCCATCGCCTGCTCGAGCTCGGTGCCCAGCTGCAGGCGGCGCAGGCTCTGCTGGTCGAGCACCGGGTGGTAGCTGGCGACGCCCTTGCCCGGGGCGCCGGCCAGCAGCGCGACGTCGGCCCGCTGCATGAGCGTCCCCGAGTCGGTGCCGTGCACGGGCGCCGCGGCGACGCCGATGGTGAGCGTGACCTCGAGGTCGAGCCCGGCGACCCGGGCGCGGGTCGAGGTCGCCTCGCGCAGCCGGCGCGCGGCCCGCTCGGTGGCGGCCAGCGAGAGGCCCGGCAGCAGGACGGCGAACTGGTCCCCCTCCATGCGCGCGAGCACCGCCTGCGGCGGTGCGTGCTCGCGCAGCAGCCCCGCCGTCACCAGCAGCAGCTCGTCGCTGGCCGCGTGGCCCAGCGTGTCGACGATCTCGGTGTGGTTGTCCAGCGAGGCCAGGATCAGCCCGGCCCGGGTGGACACCGGGTCCCCGGCGAGCAGCTCGTCGATCTCGGCCACCAGCCGCTGGCGGTTGGGCAGCCCGGTCAGCCGGTCGTGGTCGGCGTCGTAGCGGATCTGGGTCAGCAGCTGCTGCTGCCGGATGGCCGCGTTGACGTGCGTGAGCATCGAGTCCAGGGCGGCCCGCTCGTCGTCGGCGAAGCTCACCAGGTCGCTGCGGCGGTCGCACACCTCCAGGTAGCCCGGCTCGCCCGCGGCGGTGGCGACAGGGGCGCCCAGCACCTCGCGGGCACCGCGGCGGGCGAGGGCGGCCAGCTCGGCGTCGTCGGCCCGGGCGGCGGCGAGCAGGACCGGCCCCGAGGAGCCGGGGGCCACGGCGCGCCGGCGGACCAGGTCCTCCGGGTCGCCCGGGCCGTCGTACCAGCCCACCCCGTCCTCGGCGTCCACCACGAGCCGCGGCTCCTGGTCGAGGTACGGCGGCAGCCACAGCGCCACCCGCTCGGCGTTCAGCAGCTCGCGTACCGCGGCCACCATCTCACGGGTGCCCTCGTCGTCGGGGCTGAGCCCCTCCACGCGCCGGGCGAAGTCGTAGACCTGCTCGACGCTGCGCCGCTCGCGGCTCACCGCGGCGAAGCGGCGCACCAGCAGGACGACGGCGACCGCGATCGGCAGCATCAGGACCGCGGCCCAGGCGGTCAGCGGGACGAGCAGCATCGCGACGACGGCGACGGAGACGGCGAACGGGCCGACCAACACCATCGGCAGGAGGTTCTCCTGCCAGAACGGCCAGCCTGGGCGCCCGCCGCTGAGCCGGATGGCGGCGGCGACCATCGCGCCGGCGACGACGTCGGCGACCAGCACGGCGACGATCAGCGAGATCCACGCCGCGGGTGCGGTCAGCGCGGCGGAGGGCAGCAGCGCCAGGAGCGCCACGGCGGCGGCGGACTCCACGACGGCGATGGCCAGGTTGTAGGCGGCCTTCGCCGGCGCGTAGGGCCGCAGGAGGTAGGCGATGCCCAGCGCGAGGACGCGGGCGACGGCGACCCACGTGCCGCCGAGCTCGACGAGCGCCACGGCCAGGCCCAGTTCGCTGACCGACCAGCGCACGGTGTGCCGGCGGAAGTCGATGCGGAGCTGGATGACCTCCGCGATGACCAGCGCGACCGTCACCACCAGGAACGGCACCAGCGAGAAGGTCGCGGGCACGTGCGGGAACACCAGGAGGGCGACCACGGCGGCGACGAGGCCGCCGAGCAGGGCGATCGCGGCCGGTGGGAGTGGCACCCCGAGGCGCGCCCGCACTTCCTCGGGAGTAGTCACCGGCACCTGACTCGTGAGGAGGGACGAAGCGCGCCGACGCTAACAGCGCCGGCGGACCATCCGGTACGTCATACACCCCGGAAGGGGTGGTCGGCACGGCCGCCGGCCACCACCCTCCCGGATCCCCCTCGAGGAGTCGGCCGGCTCAGCGTCCCCAGGTGAAGCCGCGACCCCAGGTGAACCCACGACCCCAGGTGAACCCACGACCGGTACGGACTGCGCGCTGCGTGTTCATGACGCCTCCTCAGGCATGAAGAACTGCTCTCTTCGATGCGGGCTGGCACCCGGGGCGCGGGGACAGAGCGTCAGTCGGTGTACGGACCGCACCCGGGACATTGCTTCCCGTCACTCGTCCGGGGCAAGCACCGACAATCACGACAGCGTGACGGGCCGTTATGTCGTCACGGTGTGTCACGCGACTTCCTGGATCCGTCACCCATTCGTGTGACGAACGGGGTCCTTGGGATCTGGTGCTCCGTCCACAGGAGCCTCCGCGGGCTGCCGGGTGCGCCGGCCCGCCGTCCACATCCGTCCCCAGTGGGATCCACAGGACGTGGACGGCGACCTACGCTCCCCGCCGTGCAGGAGACTGGTGGGTCGGCGTCCGAACGCGGGTCGTCCCTGCCGCTCGTGCTGGTCTGCTGGCTGGTGGCCGCCCTCATGGCACTGGGCGCGGTGGCCGCCTCGGACGCCTTCCTCGAGCAGCAGTCCGTGCAGTCCGTCTGCGACGCCGCGGCGCTGGCCGCGGCCAACCGGGCCGACGAGGCGGCCGTCTACGCGACCGGTGTCGAGGGCGGCACGCTGCCGCTCACGCGGGCGGGGGCGCAGGCCGCCGTGGCCGACTCCCTGGCCGCCGGTGGGGAGACGCTGGACTCCTGGTCGGCGGAGACCGACGGCGTGGAGGTCACGGTGCGCTGCACCCGGCACGTCGAGATCGCCTTCGGCTGGCTGTTCCTCGGCGGTCGGCCGCTGGAGCGCACCGCCGTCGCCGCCGCCCGGGCCCCGACCGTCCCCTGAGACGCCGAACGGCCCCCGGCCGGAGGGCCGGGGGCCGTTCTCGTACCTGTGGCGGGTGAAGGATTCGAACCTTCGTAGGCTAAGCCGACGGATTTACAGTCCGCTCCCATTGGCCACTCGGGCAACCCGCCGTGGTGGTACGGGAAGAGGGTACAAGACGGGCCGGGCCCGTCCGCCGGGTCCTCCCGGCGGGCCGCCGGCCACTGGAGGGAGGAGGGGACGTGGCCGACTCGTCCTTCGACGTCGTCAGCAAGGTCGACCGCCAGGAGGTCGACAACGCGCTCAACCAGGCGGGCAAGGAGCTGTCCCAGCGGTTCGACTTCCGGGGCACCAACGCCTCCATCGCGTGGGCCGGCGAGGAGGGGGTCACCCTCACCGCCGACACCGAGGAGCGGGTGAGCGCCGCTCTGGAGGTGTTCAAGGAGAAGCTGATCAAGCGGAACATCTCGCTGAAGTCGCTCGACGCCGGTGAGCCGCAGTCCTCCGGCAAGCAGTACAAGATCTCCGCCCGCATCAAGCAGGGGATCGAGTCCGACGTCGCCAAGAAGATCGCCAAGCTGATCCGGGACGAGGGCCCCAAGGGCGTCCAGGCGCAGATCCAGGGCGACCAGCTGCGGGTCAGCGGCAAGAAGCGCGACGACCTCCAGGCGGTCCAGCAGCTGCTGCGCGGCGCCGACCTCGACGTCGCCCTGCAGTTCGACAACTACCGCTGAGCGACCGGGCGCCCCCGCGCCCCTGCTCCGGCAGGCGTGCGGGGCCGCCGCTCAGGACAGCGGCGCGGCGTCGGCCGGCACCGGCGTGACCGCCACCCAGTCCAGGTGCTTGCCGGTGCGCAGGTCGCCCGAGGACCGGCCGCGCAGGTGCCGGCCGACCCACGGGAGCACGTGCTCCCGGTAGTAGCGGGCCTCGGCCAGCGCCCGGCGCGGCGCCTCGGGCGCGGGGTCCACCGCGGATGCGGCGACGTCGTGGCCGAGCGCCGCCAGCACCAGCGAGGCGACCCGCCGGTGTCCGGCCGGCCCGAGGTGCAGCCGGTCGGCCGACCAGTAGACGCCGCGGTGGAGCTCGGTGTCGGCGAACGCGTCCACGAAGGTCACCCCGTGCCGCGCCGCCAGCTCCGCGAGCCCGCCGGTCAGCTGCGCCGCCCGGCGGCGCACCGTCCGCCCGAGGGGCAGCCGGTCGGAGGGGTCGGCGCCGCTGACCAGCACCAGCCGCACCCCCGCCTCGAGGACCCGGCGGATCGCCTGCTCGGTGAGGGCGAGCAGCCGCGCCGGGTCGACACCGGGCCGCATGACGTCGTTGCCGCCGCCGTTGAACGTCAGCAGCGTGGGCGGCGGGTCCAGGGCGAGCGCCGCGGGGACCTGCTCGGTCACGATCGGCTCCAGCAGCCGACCGCGGACGGCGAGGTTGGCGTAGTCGACGGCCTCCCCGGTCGCGGCCGCCAGCCCGCCGGCGACGAGGTCGGCCCACCCCCGGACGGCGCCGTCGGCCAGCTCGTCGCCGACCCCCTCGGTGAAGCTGTCCCCGACCGCCACGAACCGCACTGCGCCCTCCCGTCGTCCGGCCCCGGAGCGTAGGCCGCCCCGGGAGCAGGAGGGGCCGACGGCTAGAGCTGGCCCCGCTCCCGGGCCATCTCCTCGAGCCGCGCGATCCGCTGGGCCATCGGCGGGTGGGTCGAGAACATCGAGGCCAGTCCCTGGCCGCGGAACGGGTTGGCGATCATCAGGTGGCTCTGGGTGACCAGCCGGTCGTCCTGCGGCAGCGGACGGGCGCCGGCGCCGCGCTCGATCTTGCGGAGGGCGGAGGCCAGCGCCAGCGGGTCCTGCGACAGGTCCGCGCCGGTGGCGTCGGCCTGGTACTCCCGGCTGCGGCTGACGGCCATCTGCACCAGCCCGGCCGCGACGGGACCGAGGAAGACCAGCAGCAGGGCGCCGAGGGCGTTGCCGCCGCCTCGGTCGTCGTCGGCCCGGCCGCCGAACAGCGAGGCGAACATCGCCATGTGGGCCAGGTAGGTGATCACCGTCGCCATGGCCCCGGCCACCGAGCTGATGAGGATGTCGCGGTTGTAGACGTGCGACAGCTCGTGGGCGAGGACGCCGCGCAGCTCGCGGCGGTCGAGGAGCTCGAGGATGCCCTGGGTGCAGCAGACCGCGGCGTTGCGCGGGTTGCGGCCGGTCGCGAAGGCGTTCGGCTGGTCGGTCGGGCTGACGTACAGGCGCGGCACGGGCTGGCGGGCCTCGGTGGCCAGGTCGCGCACGATGGCGTAGAGCTGCGGCGCCTGCGTCTCCGTCACCGGGAACGCCCGCATCGCGCGCAGCGCCAGCTTGTCCGAGTTGAAGTACGCGAAGCCGTTGACGCCGAGCGCGACCACCAGGGCGATCGCCAGGCCGCCCCGGCCGCCGACGACCGCGCCCGCGGTGAGGATGAGCCCGCCCATGAGGCCCAGCAGCAGGGCCGTCTTCAGGGCGTTGTTCCAGCGGCGCACGTCCCGGTCAACGCCGGCCCGGGGAGCGCCGTTCCCCAGGGGCGGACGGGTGCGTACCGATCCGGCAGTGCGACGGAACCCTGTCCCCCGAGGATATCTGCGCATAGAATGGGGGCAGGGCTCCCGTTGTCTCGTTTCACGTGACAGGATCTCGCCATGCGTGATGACGCTCGGGCAGAGTGTGCGATTCCACACTCCTCTCTCTTCACGCACACGTAACCTCGCCCGGTGGAGGTAGACCACTCATGACTGCAACCGACCCGGCTGTCACTGCGGGCAGCTCCGCCCCCGGCGGCCTCGTGAAGAGCGTCGTCGAACTCGACCGCGTGGTGATCCGGCTCGCCGGGGACTCCGGCGACGGCATGCAGCTGACCGGCAACCGCTTCACCAGCGAGACCGCGTCCTTCGGCAACGACCTGTCGACGCTGCCCAACTTCCCCGCCGAGATCCGGGCGCCCACGGGGACCCTGCCGGGTGTCAGCTCCTTCCAGCTGCACTTCGCCGACCACGACATCATGACGCCGGGCGACGCCCCCGACGTCCTCGTGGCGATGAACCCGGCGGCGCTGAAGGCCAACCTGGCCGACCTGCCCGGCGGCGGGCTGCTGATCCTCGACTCCGACGAGTTCACGCCGCGCAACCTCGCGAAGGTCGGCTACGCGACGAACCCGATCGAGGACGGCTCGCTCGAGGGCTGGCAGACCGTCAGCGTCCCGCTGACGTCCATGACGCTCGACGCGCTCGCCGACTCCGGCCTGGGCAAGAAGGAGGCCGAGCGGAGCAAGAACATGTTCACCCTCGGCCTGCTGTCGTGGATGTACCACCGGCCCACCGAGGGCACGATCAAGTTCCTCGAGCGTCAGTTCCGCCGGAAGCCCGAGATCGCCGCGGCCAACATCGCCGCCTTCCGCGCCGGCTACAACTACGGCGAGACCACCGAGGCGTTCGCGGTCTCCTACGAGATCAAGCCCGCCCCGATGGCTCCGGGCAAGTACCGCAACATCTCCGGCAACCAGGCGCTCTCGCTGGGCCTGGTCGCCGCCGGTCAGCGGTCGGGGCTGCCGCTGTTCCTCGGGGCGTACCCGATCACGCCGGCGTCGGACATCCTCCACGAGCTGTCCAAGCACAAGGCCTTCGGCGTGCGGACCTTCCAGGCCGAGGACGAGATCGCCGGTGTCGCGTCGGCCATCGGCGCCTCCTTCGGCGGGGCGCTCGGCGTCACCACGACGTCGGGCCCGGGTGTGTCGCTCAAGTCCGAGGCCATCGGGCTGGCGGTGATGATCGAGCTGCCGCTGGTCGTCGTCGACGTCCAGCGCGGCGGCCCGTCGACGGGTCTGCCGACCAAGACCGAGCAGTCGGACCTGCTCCAGTCGATGTTCGGCCGCAACGGCGAGGCCCCGCTGCCGGTGATCGCGCCGCGCTCCCCCGGCGACTGCTTCGACGCGGCGATCGAGGCGGCGCGGATCGCGCTGGCCTACCGCACGCCGGTGATCCTGCTGTCCGACGGCTACCTGGCCAACGGCGCCGAGCCGTGGGCGGTGCCCGACAGCGCCGACCTGCCCGACCTGCGGGTCGAGTTCGCCACGCAGCCCAACGGCGAGGACGGCGAGTTCCTGCCCTACCTGCGCGACCCGGAGACCCTGGCGCGCCCGTGGGCGATCCCGGGGACGGCGGGGATGCAGCACCGGGTCGGCGGCCTGGAGAAGGCCGACCGCACCGGCAACATCTCCTACGACCCGGCCAACCACGACTTCATGACCCGCACCCGCCAGGCGAAGATCGACGGCATCGCCGCGACGATCCCGCCCACCGACGTCGACGACCCCGACGGCGACGCGACCGTCGCCGTCATCGGCTGGGGCTCGACCTACGGGCCGATCGGCGCCGCGTGCCGGCGGGTGCGGCGGTCGGGGCGCAAGGTCGCGCAGATCCACCTGCGGCACCTCAACCCCTTCCCGGCCGACCTGGGCGAGGTGCTGGCCCGCTACGACCGCGTGATCTGCCCCGAGATGAACCTCGGCCAGCTCGCGCTCCTGCTGCGCGCCAAGTACCTCGTCGACGTCCAGAGCCACACCCAGGTGCGCGGGCTGCCCTTCCGGGCCGCCGAGCTCGCCGCCGTGGTGCAGGACGTCATCGACTCCACCACTCCCTCGGCCGTCCCCTCGGCCAGCACCGGAGGCACCCAGTGAGCACCATCGACCTCGGCATGCCCCTCGAGGGCCCCATCGCCGACGCCATCTCCTCCTCGGTGGCGACCAACGGCGAGAAGCAGACCGCGCTCAAGGCCAAGGACTTCAAGACCGACCAGGAGGTCCGCTGGTGCCCCGGGTGCGGTGACTACGTCATCCTCAACGCGGTCCAGAGCTTCCTGCCCTCCCTGGGCATCGCCCGCGAGGACATGGTCATCGTGTCCGGCATCGGCTGCTCGTCCCGTTTCCCGTACTACATGAACACCTACGGGATGCACTCGATCCACGGCCGCGCGCCGGCGATCGCCACGGGCCTGGCCGCCTCGCGCCCCGACCTGTCCGTGTGGGTCGTCACCGGTGACGGCGACTCGCTGTCGATCGGCGGCAACCACCTGATCCACGCGCTGCGCCGCAACGTCAACATCAAGATCCTGCTGTTCAACAACCGGATCTACGGGCTGACCAAGGGCCAGTACTCGCCCACCTCCGAGGTCGGCAAGGTCACCAAGTCCACCCCGATGGGCTCGCTGGACCACCCGTTCAACCCGATCTCGCTGGCCATCGGCGCCGAGGCGACCTTCGTCGGCCGGGCCATGGACTCCGACCGCAAGGGGCTGACCGACGTGCTCCGCCAGGCGGCCGAGCACCAGGGCACCGCGCTGGTGGAGATCTACCAGAACTGCAACATCTTCAACGACGGCGCGTTCGACCTGCTCAAGGACCCGGCCACGGGCGTGCAGTGGTCGATCCCGCTGGTCCACGGCCAGCCGCTGGTCTTCGGGCCCGAGGGCGCCTCCTGCGTCGTCCGCGACGACTTCGGCGGCCTGCGGATCGCCGAGACCAACCAGGTCCGCACCGAGGACATCGTCGTCCACGACGCGCACCGGACCGACCCGGCCTACGCGTTCGCCCTGTCCCGGCTCTCCAGCCAGGACCTGCGCTACACGCCGATGGGCGTCTTCCGGTCGGTGCAGAAGCCGACGTACGACCGGATGATGAGCGAGCAGCTCGACACCGCCGCGGCCCAGGGCACCGCCGACCTCGACGCGATCCTCGCCGGCGGCGACACCTGGACCGTCAGCGCCTGAGCGTCCCGGCGCCCCACGCAGGGCCGGTCCCCCTCGGGGGGCCGGCCCTGCGTGCTCCTAGGCCGGGGTGACGCGCAGGAGCCGGTCCTCGCCGTCGCCGTTGTCGGTCGTGACGTAGAGAGCGCCGTCGCGGCCCAGCTGCGGCGTCCGGAGGCGGCCGAAGACGTCCTCGAGCTCCGGGACGCGGAACTGCTCGAGCAGGGCACCCTCCTCGTCCAGGCGCAGCGCCAGCAGGCCGGTGTCCTTCTGCACCCCCACCACGAGCAGGCCGTCGTAGGCGCCCCACGGGGCGCCCGAGAGGAACGTGCCCCCCGAGGTGGCGATGGTGGGGTCGCCGGAGGCCCACGCCGCGAGGACGACGCCCGGCAGCTCCGGGTCGGTCATCGGGACGCTCTCGTCGTAGCTCCCGCCGCCGTCGGGGTCGTAGCCGCCGTTGGCTCCCGGCGACAGCAGGGTCACCTCGTCGTCGCGGTCGGTGCCCTGCTCCACCGCCCACACCTGCCCGGACCCCGGGCGCACGGCCAGGCCCTGCACGTTGCGGTGCCCGTAGGTCCAGACCAGCGGGGAGGCGTCCGGCCGCCCGGCGAACGGGTTGCCCGGCCAGGCCGCCCCGGTGGCGGGGTCGACCCGCAGCACCTTCCCGCCGAGGACGGCGAGGTCCTGCGGGTAGCTGCCGACGGCGTTGTCGCCGGTGCCGACCAGCAGCGCCCCCTCGGGGTCGAAGCGCAGCCGGCAGCCGCCGTGCCGGCCGGAGTCCTCGTTCGCGGGGATGCCGCCCACCAGCGGGTCGGCGACGCGGGTGGCCGCGGTCCAGGACGGGTCGACCGTCCACGCGACCACCTGGATCTCCGCGCCGCCGTCCTCCTCGACGCCCTGGCAGGTGTAGAGCCGCCGGTTCTGCTCGAACGCGGGGTCGAGGACCAGCCCCATGAGCCCGGTCTCCCCCTGCGCGTAGAGGTCGTCGAGGTCGGCGGCGACCTCGACCACCTGGCCGCCGGGCCGCACCGCGGTGAGGCCGCCGTCACGCTCGTCCAGGACGAGGGTGCCGTCGGGCGCCTGCGCGACGTCCCACGGGTGGTCGAGGCCGTCGAGGACCGTCTCGACCCGCAGGGCCGGGACGCCGGGACCGGCGGGCTCCGCCGGGTCGGGCACCTCGGCGGCCGTCGACTCGCCCTCCCGGCCGGGCAGGTCGCCGTCGCCGTCGCTGCTGCACGCGCCGAGCAGCAGGACCACGGCCGCGATGCAGGGCCCCGCCACGAGCCTGCGGGTGGTGGGGCGCGCGATGCCGGCCCTCGTGCAGGGGCCCGCCGCGAGCCTGCGAGCGGTGGGGAGCACGAGGGTCCTCCGTCAGCTGGTGCGGGTGACGACGTAGTCGCAGAGCGCGGACAGCGCCTCGCGCACCTCGCCCTCGGGCACCTCGACCAGGCGGGCCCGTGCCCGGTCGGCGTACTCGCGGAGCACCCCGGTGGCGCGCTCGAGCGAGGCCGACGCGCGCAGCAGGGCCAGCGCCTCGGCGTGCTCGGCGTCGTCGGTCAGGGGCGCGGCGACGAGCTCGCGGAGCCGGTCCTCGGCGGGGTCGTCCCCGGCCAGGGCGAAGAGCACCGGCAGCGTGGCGATGCCCTCGCGGAGGTCGGTGCCCGGCGCCTTCCCGGACGCGCCGACCTCGCTCACGATGTCGATGAGGTCGTCGGAGATCTGGAAGGCGACGCCGACCTCCTCGCCGAAGGCGGTCAGCGACTCCACCAGGGCGGCGTCGACGCCGGCGAAGGAGGCGCCGAACCGGGCGGCGGTGGCCACCAGCGACCCGGTCTTGTCGGCGAGGACCTCGAGGTAGTGGCCGACCGGGTCGTCCCCGGGCGCCGGGCCCACGGTCTCCCGGATCTGGCCGGTGACCAGGCGCTCGAAGGTCCGCGCCTGGATGCGGACGGCCTCGGGGCCAAGGTCGGCCAGCAGGTCGGAGGCGCGGGCGAAGAGGAAGTCGCCGGTGAGGATGGCGACGCTGTTCGTCCAGCGGGTGTTGGCGCTCGGGGCCCCGCGGCGGACGGCGGCCTCGTCCATGACGTCGTCGTGGTACAGCGTGGCCAGGTGGGTCAGCTCGCAGACCACCGCCGACTGGGTGACCCCCGGCGCCCCCGGGTCGCCGAGCTGGGCGGCCAGCAGCGCCAGCATCGGCCGGAAGCGCTTGCCTCCGGCGGCCATCAGGTGGGCGGCGGCCTCGCGCACGAACGGGTGCGGGCTGTCGACGGACGACGTCAGCGCCGCCTCGACCCGGGCGAGGCCCTCGGCGAGGGCGACGCCCAGGGCCCCCTCGGGGAGCCAGGCGCCGATCGTGGACGCCGGGGTGGACGCGCGGTGCCACACCTGGACGGGCGCGGTGGCGTCGGCGGCGCGGGCTCCGGTCATCAACCGACGAATCTAGCCGCCTGGCCTGCGAGGTCGAGCACCGCCCCGGGCACGATCCCCAGGACGAGGGTGGCCGCGGCGGTGACCGCCAGCACGATCGTCGTGGGCAGCCCCGGCACGCCGACCGTGGGGCCCTCGGCCGCGGGCTCGGAGAAGTACATGAGCACGACGACCCGCAGGTAGAAGAAGGCCGCCACGGCGCTGGCCAGCAGCGCGACGACGGCCAGCGGCCAGGCGCCGTCGTCGATGGCCGCCCGGAACACCGCGAACTTGCCGGTGAAGCCGCTGGTGAGCGGGATGCCGGCGAGCGCGAGCAGGAACAGCGTCATCACGGCCGCGACGAGGGGCGAGCGCTGGGCCAGGCCCGCCCAGGAGGAGAGGTGGGTGGCCTCGCCGTCGCCGTCCCGGACCATCGTCAGGACGGCGAAGGCGCCCAGCGTCGTCAGGCCGTAGACGAGCAGGTAGAAGACCGTCGCGGACAGGCCCGGGCTGTCGCCGGTCGCGTCGAACCCGATGACACCGGTGAGCAGGAAGCCCGCGTGCGCGATCGAGGAGTAGGCGAGCATCCGCTTGAGGTCGGTCTGGGTGAGCCCGAGGACCGCGCCCACGACCATCGAGACGATGGCGATGCCGTAGACCAGCGGCCGCCAGGTCCACTCGTCGGTGCCGAACCCGACGTAGAGCAGCCGCAGGATCGCCCCGAAGGCCGCGACCTTGGTGCAGGCGGCCATGAACGCCGTCACCGGCGTGGGGGCTCCCTGGTAGACGTCCGGCGTCCAGGTGTGGAAGGGCGCGACGCTGGCCTTGAACATCAGGCCGACCAGCAGCAGGGCCAGGCCCAGCACGAGCAGGACGTCGTTGCCGTCGGCGGTGACCGTCTCGGAGATGGTGGACAGCCGGACGCTGCCGGTGGCGCCGTAGACGAGCGCGAGGCCGTACAGGAAGAAGGCGGAGGCGAAGGCGCCGAGCAGGAAGTACTTGACCGCGGCCTCCTGCGACAGCAGCCGCCGGCGCCGGGCCAGGCCGCTGATCAGGTACAGCGGGAGGCTGAGCACCTCGAGCGCGACGAACATGACCAGCAGGTCGTTGGCCGCGACGAACAGCATCATGCCGCCGATGGCGAAGGTGGCCAGCGGGTAGACCTCGGTCTGCACGCGGGGCGCGGTCAGCAGCTCCCGGTCGCGCACGCTGCCGGCCGGGACGGCGGCCGCGGCCACGAACGACGACCTCGCGGGGTCGAGCGACCGCTCGGCGAAGAGCAGGACCGACAGCGCCCCGAGCCCGGCGATGGTCGCCTGCAGGAAGACGCCGGCGCCGTCGACGGCCAGCGCGCCGCCGGCGGTCACCTCGGCCCCGTCGCCGGCGAGGTCGCGGCCGGCGGCCAGCAGGATCGCGCTGACCAGCCCGCCCACGGTGCCGACCAGCGCCAGGGCCACCTGGACCGGGTGGCGCGACTCCCGCGGCGCGAAGGCCTCGACGAGGACGCCGATGCAGGCCGCGCCGAAGACGAACAGCAGCGGCGCGAGGGCCGCGAGCGAGAGGTCCGGTGCCTCGATCATCAGTTCCCCGCCTCCGTCTCGGCACCGCCGGTGCCCACCTCGGGCACGACTCCCCCGGCGTCCCCGCCCACGTCGGAGACGGTGGCGGAGACGGCGGGCTCGATCAGGTCGATGAGCGGCTGCGGGTAGACGCCCAGGACGACGACCAGCGCCACCAGCGGCGCGGCCACGGCGACCTCCCGCCGGCTGAGGTCGGGGAACCGCCGCGCCGCGGGAGGCGCCGCAGGAGGCGCCGCGGTCGCCGTCGCCGTCGTCGCACCGCCGTCCCCGGCCGGGACGGCACCGGCCGGCCCGGCGGCGCCGTCGTCCAGGCCGCGCCCGTCCATCAGCCCGCGGGCCGGGCCGTGCATGGTCCGCTGGTACATGAGCAGCACGTAGAGCGCGGCGAGGATGATCCCGACGGTCGCCAGGATCGTGAACACCGGCCGGCTCGGGAACGAGCCGATCAGCACGAGGAACTCGCTGACGAAGCTGTTCGTGCCCGGCAGGGCGAGCGAGGCCAGGCCGGCCACGAGGAAGACCCCGGCCAGGACCGGTGCCTGCGCCGCGACCCCGCCGTAGTCGGCGATCCGCCGGGAGCCGCCGCGGGCGATCAGCATGCCGACCACCAGGAAGAGCAGCCCGGTCGCGATGCCGTGGTTGACCATGTACAGCACCGCGCCGGTGCCGGCCTCGGTGGTGAAGGCGAAGATGCCCAGCGCGATGAAGCCGAAGTGGGCGACCGAGGTGTAGGACACCAGCCGCTTCATGTCGGTCTGCCCCATCGCCAGCAGCGCCGCGTACAGCACCCCGGCGACGGCGAGCACGAGCACGTACGGCGCGAGGTCGCGGGAGGCGTCGGGGAACAGCGGAAGGCAGTAGCGCAGGAACCCGTAGGTGCCGACCTTGTCGAGGACGCCGACGAGCAGCACCGCACCGCCGATCGGCGCCTCGGCACCGGCGTCGGGCAGCCAGGTGTGCAGCGGCACCAGCGGCGCCTTGATCGCGAAGGCGACGAAGAAGCCCAGGAACAGCAGCTTCTGCACGTCGGGGTCGATGTCGATGGCGTTGAGCACCTCGAAGGCGAAGCTGCCCTCGCCCTGCTGCGCGCTGACCACGTACAGGCCGATGACGGCGGCGAGCATGACCAGCCCGCCGACCAGGCTGTAGAGGAAGAACTTGACCGCCGCGTACTGCCGTCGCGGCCCGCCGAAGCTGCCGATCAGGAAGTACATCGGGACGAGCATCGCCTCGAAGAAGACGTAGAAGAGGAACACGTCGGTCGCGGCGAAGACGCCGACCATCATCGCCTCGAGCAGCAGGATCCAGGCGAAGAAGACGTTCATCGAGCGGGTGCCCACCGGCTCGTCGGCCCACGACGCGCCGATGACGACGGGCACCAGGACGCCGATCAGCAGCAGCATCACCAGGGCGATGCCGTCGACGCCGAGGGCGAAGGAGACGCCGAAGTCCTCGATCCAGGAGACCGAGGTGGTCAGCTGGAAGCGGTCGCCGCCGGTGTCGAAGGCCGCGGTCGCGAGCACCGCGAGCAGCAGCACGACGAGGCTGACGCCGAGGGAGACCTGCTTGGCCAGCAGCTCCCGGCCGCGCGGCAGGGCCGCGACGACCGCGGCGCCCACCGCGGGCACCAGGATCATCAGCAGCAGGAACGGGAAGTCATCCACGAGCGTGCGCCTCTCCGTGCGTCGTCATCCCGCTCAGCCCGCCGTCACCGCGAGCAGCGCGCCCGCGACCAGCACCGCGCCGCCGAGCATCCCCAGCGCGTAGGTGCGCACGAAGCCGGTCTGCGCCCGGCCCAGCCGCGCCGAGGAGCCGCCGAGGCCGGCGGCGAGGCCGTTGACCGCGCCGTCCACCCCGCGGTTGTCCACCCACACCAGCGCCCGGGTCAGCCACTGGCCGGGGCGCATGAACAGCGACTCGTTGATGGCGTCGGCGTACAGCGCCTTGCGCGCGGCCCGGGTGACCGGCGAGACCCGCGCGGGGGCCACCACCGGCACCTCGCGGCGGCCGACGAACAGCCAGGCCGCGAGGACGCCGAGCAGCATGACCGCGGTGACGACGACGCCCACGACGGCCGGCGCGACGACGTGCTCGGCCTCCTCCGGCTCCCCGAACACCGGCGTCAGCCACTCCTCGAGCGGGAAGACCTGCACCAGCAGGAAGCCGGCCGCGACCGAGCCGACGGCGAGCACGATCATCGGCACGGTCATCACCGACGGCGACTCGTGCGGGTGCGGCGTCGGCCGCCCCGGCGCCGAGGGCGCCCAGCGCGGCTGGCCGAGGAAGGTCATGAACATCAGGCGGGTCATGTAGAACGCCGTCAGCCCGGCGCCGAGGACGGCGACCCCGCCCAGCACCCAGCCGGAGACGCCGCCGTGGTCGAGCGCGGCCTCGATGATCGCGTCCTTGGTCCAGTAGCCGGACAGGAACGGGAAGCCGATCAGCGCCAGGTAGCCGAGCCCGAAGGTCACGAAGGTGACCGGGAGCTTCCGGGCCAGCCCGCCGAAGCGGCGCATGTCGACCTGGTCGTCCATGGCGTGCATGACCGACCCGGCGCCGAGGAAAAGCCCGGCCTTGAAGAAGCCGTGGGTCAGCAGGTGGGCCAGCGCGGCGACGTAGCCGGCGGGGCCCAGCCCGACGGCCAGGAACATGTAGCCGATCTGGCTGACCGTCGAGTAGGCCAGCACCTTCTTGATGTCGTCGTAGGCGCAGCCGGCGATCGCACCGATCATCAGCGTCACGGCGCCGACGACGAGGACGACGGTGCGCGCGGTCTCGGTCAGGTCGAAGACCGGCGCGGACCGGGCGATGAGGTAGACGCCGGCGGTGACCATGGTGGCCGCGTGGATCAGCGCCGAGACCGGCGTCGGGCCCTCCATGGCGTCGGGCAGCCACGCCTGCAGCGGGAACTGACCGGACTTGCCGCAGGCCCCGAGCAGCAGCAGGAGGCCGATCGCCGTCACCGTGCCGCCGGCCAGCAGGCCCACCGAGCCGAAGACGCCCTCGTAGGAGACGGTGCCCAGCTGGGTGAACATGATGAAGATCGCCAGGGCCAGGCCGACGTCGCCGACCCGGTTCATGATGAAGGCCTTCTTCGCGGCGGTGGCCGCAGCCGGGCGCTCGTGCCAGAAGGCGATGAGCAGGTAGGAGGCCAGGCCCACGCCCTCCCAGCCGACGTACAGGGCGACGTAGTTGTCGCCGAGCACGAGCAGCAGCATCGCCGCGACGAACAGGTTGAGGTAGGCGAAGAACCGCCGGCGGCGCGGGTCGTGCGCCATGTAGCCGATCGAGTAGACGTGGATGAGCGCGCCCACGCCGGTGATCAGCAGGGCGAACATGACCGACAGCGGGTCCACGAGCAACCCGGCGGAGACGTCGAGCGAGCCGGTGTCGACGAAGGTGAACAGGTCGACGGCGACCTGGCGCTCGTCGAGCTGGAACGCGCAGGCCAGCGCGATCACGAACGCCGCGGCCACCGTCCCGGTGCCCAGCAGGTGGCCCCAGCGGTCGGTGCGCCGGCCGCCCAGCAGCAGCACCGCGGCCCCGGCGAGGGGCAGCGCGATGAGCAGCCAGGAGGCGGAGATCAGCCCGTCAGCGGGCACGGTGTCCATCGACGCGGGTCCCGTCTCGTCAGTACTTCAGCAGGTTGGCGTCGTCGACGGACGCCGAGCGGCGGGTCCGGTAGATCGACATGATGATCGCCAGGCCGACCACGACCTCGGCGGCGGCGACGACCATGACGAAGAACGCCATGATCTGGCCGTCGATCGTGTCGGTCGCACGGGCGAAGGTGACCAGGGTCAGGTTCACCGAGTTGAGCATCAGCTCGACGCACATGAACACGACGATCGCGTTGCGCCGCACGAGGACGCCGACCGCGCCGATCGTGAAGAGGATGGCGGCGAGGACCAGGTAGTGGGCCAGCGTCATCGGTCGCCCCGCCCCCCGGGCACGTCGCTCGGCGTCCCGTCCAGGACACCGCGGGCGGCGTCGGGCGAGCCGAGCTGCTCCCGGCCGGTGGGGCGCGGCATCTGGTCGACCTCCTGGGGCTCGATGCCGGTGGCGAAGCTGTCCTCGGCCACCCGCCCGTCGGGCAGCAGCGCCGGGGCGGCGACCGAGTTGGCCCGGGCGTAGACGCCGGGGCCGGGCAGCGTCTGCGGCCGGTCGGTGGTGAGGAACCGGGCCCGCGACATCTCCTTCTGCGTCTGCCGGCCGCCGGGCTCGCGCTCGATGTGCGCGAGCACCATGGCGCCGACGGCCGCGGTGATCAGCAGCGCGCTGGTGACCTCGAAGGCCAGCAGGTACCGGGTGAACAGGACCTCGGCGATCTCCTGGATGTTGTTGTCGCCGCCGTTGCCGTCGCTCAGACCGCCGGCGGGCAGGTCCTGGGTGGCGCGGGCGATGCCGGCGCCGACGAGCCCGGCGAAGCCGACGCCGAGCGCGATGGCGGCCAGCCGCTGACCCCGCAGGGTCTCCACGACCGAGTCGGAGGAGTCCCGGCCGACCAGCATGAGCACGAACAGGAAGAGGATCATGATCGCGCCGGTGTAGACGATGATCTGCACCGCGCCGAGGAAGGGCGCCTGCTGGACGACGTAGAAGACGCCCAGCGAGAGCATGGTGGTGACCAGCCACAGCGCCGAGTGGACGGCGTTGCGCGAGAAGACCATCCCCAGCGCCCCGGCCAGCGCGACCGGTCCCAGGACCCAGAAGACGACGGCCTCGCCGGTGCCCAGCGAGACGCTGGTGTCGGCGGCCGCGGCCAGCGCGGTCACGGGTTCTCCCCGCGCTGGGTGGCGGCCAGGTAGTAGTCCTTCTCGTCGTCCCCGAGCCGCATGGCGTGCGGCGGGGCCTCCATGCCGGGCAGCAGCGGGGCCATGAGCTGTTCCTTGGTGTAGATCAGGTCCTGCCGGTTGTCGTCGGCCAGCTCGAAGTCGTTGCTCATCGTCAGCGACCGGGTCGGGCACGCCTCGATGCACAGCCCGCAGAAGATGCAGCGCAGGTAGTTGATCTGGTAGACGCGGCCGTAGCGCTCCCCGGGCGAGTAGCGGGCGTCCTCGGTGTTGTCACCGCCCTCGACGTAGATGGCGTCGGCCGGGCAGGCCCAGGCGCACAGCTCGCAGCCGACGCACTTCTCGAGGCCGTCGGGGTGCCGGTTGAGCACGTGCCGCCCGTGGTAGCGCGGCTTGGTGACCTTGGGGACCTCGGGGTACTCCTCGGTGGTCACCTTGCGGAACATCTGCGCGAAGGTGACGCCGAACCCCTGGCCCGGCGCGGGCAGCAGGCTCTTGCGCTTGGCGGGCGCGGCGTCGGGCCGCCGTCCCGCCCGCTCGACCTCGCCGCCCCGGACCGCCTGGGCGAGACCCTTCTGCTCGCCGCCGGTGGTCGGGCCCTGGTCGGGCCGCGGATCAGACACTGCCGTCCTCCATGCCGTTGGTCGAGGCGTCGGTGCGGGTGCTGCCGCGGCGGCCGGTGGCGACCACGCCGCTCTCGCCCCGGGGCGCGGCGCCCACGGGCTCGGCGCGCCGCAGCCGCGGCGACGGCGGCACCTGCAGGTCCATCGGCGGGACGGGGAAGCCGCCCTCGGCGCGGCTCGGGCCGCTGCGCTGGGCCGGCCGGCGGCGCGGCCCGCCCACCGGCGGCAGCACCTCCGGCTCCGGCTCGGTCGCGTGCACGGCGCCGGCGGTGGCCGCCTCCGCCATGATCCGGGTGTCGCGGTTGCCCGCCCGGCCGAACAGCCACAGCCCGCCGAGCACCAGCAGCGCGATGGGCACGCCGACGAACAGCGCCACCTGCCCGGTGGAGAGGTCGGCCTCGCGGGAGACCGTGCGCATGGTGGCCACGGCGAGGATCCACACCAGCGCGGTGGGGACCAGCACCTTCCAGCCGAAGCGCATGAACTGGTCGTAGCGGAGCCGGGGCAGCGTGCCGCGCAGCCAGATGAAGACGAACAGCGCCAGCACGACCTTGAGGAAGAACCAGAGCATCGGCCACCAGCCGGAGTTGGCGCCGTCCCAGATCGACAGCGGCCAGGGGGCGCGCCAGCCGCCGAGGAAGAGCGTGGCGGCCAGGGCCGAGACGGTGACCATGTTGATGTACTCGGCGAGGAAGAACAGGGCGAACTTCAGCGACGAGTACTCGGTGTGGAAGCCGCCGACGAGCTCGCTCTCGGCCTCGGGCAGGTCGAACGGCGCCCGGTTGGTCTCTCCCACCACCGCGATGGCGTAGATGACGAAGCTGACCGGCAGCAGGATCGCGAACCAGCTGGGGCCGGTGAACTCCAGGCCGAAGAACGAGACCTGGTTGCCGTCGGCCTGCGCGGCCACGATCTCCGAGGTCGACATCGTGCCGGCGTAGAGGAAGACCGCGACGATCGACAGGCCCATCGCGATCTCGTAGCTGACCATCTGGGCGGCGCTGCGCAGGCCGCCGAGCAGCGGGTAGGTCGAGCCGGAAGCCCAGCCGGCCAGCACGATGCCGTAGACGCCCATCGCCGAGCAGGCCAGGACGATGAGGACGCCGATCGGGGCGTCGGTCAGCTGCAGCGGCGTCCGCTCGCCGAAGATGCTCACCGTCGGACCCATCGGGATGACCGAGAAGGCCAGGAACGCCGGCACCGCGGAGATCACCGGGGCCAGGAAGTACACCGGCTTGTCGGCCAGCGCCGGCATGATGTCTTCCTTGAACGCCAGCTTCAGCCCGTCGGCCAGGCTCTGCAGGTAGCCGCGCGGGCCGACCCGGTTGGGGCCGATCCGCTGCTGCATCCGCGAGACGACCTTGCGCTCGAAGACGATGGCGAACAGCGTCATCAGCACGAGGACGACGAAGACGCCGACGATCTTGATGAGGACGATCCACCAGACGTCGTTGCCGAAGTCCTCGAGCGTCGGCTGCTCGGGGCTGGCCAGGACGGTCACGCGGCACCTCCGACGGACAGGCGGACGACGCCGCCGGGCTGCGTGCCGAGCCGGCTGCGCACCTCGCTGCCGGGTGAGCGCATCGGCAACCAGACCACGCGGTCGGGCATCTCGGTGACCAGCACCGGGAGCGTGATCGAGCCGGCCGCGCCGGTCACGGTGAGCCGGTCGCCGTCGGTGACACCCAGGCGCGCCGCTGCCTCCCGGCCGAGCCGGGCCACCGGCGGGCGGGCGGTGCCGGCGAGCTCGGGCTCGTCGCGCTGGAGCGTGCCGACGTCGAGCAGCTGCCGCCAGGAGGCGAGCACCGCCTCGTCGTCCCGCGGGGTGGCGTCGGCCGCCGGCGGCACGTCGAGGCCGGTCACGGGCGCCACGGTGGCCGGCAGCCCCAGCGTGCCCAGCTCGGCCTGCGCGGCCTCGACGACCGGCAGCCGCAGGTCGACGCCCATCTCCTCGGCCAGCCCGTGCAGCGCCCGGCCGTCGGTCAGCTGGCCGGTGCCGTGCAGCGTGGCGTCGAAGGACCGCACGCGGCCCTCCCAGTCGAGGTAGCTGCCGGCCTTCTCCGGCGCCGCGGCGACCGGGAGGACGACGTCGGCGTGCTCGGTGACCGCACTGGGCAGCATCTCCAGGCTGACGACGAAGCCGGCCGCCGCCAGCGCCGCCTCGGCCAGCCGCGGGTCGGGCAGGTCGGCCGGGTCGACCCCGCCGACGAGCAGCCCGCCCAGGACGCCGTCGCGCGCGGCGGTGAGGATCGCCGTGGTGTCGCGGCCGGGGGCGGCGGGGAGCTCCTCGAGACCCCACAGGGCGGCGACCTCCGCGCGGTGCGCGGCCTCGGTCACCACCCGGCCGCCGGGCAGCAGCCCGGGCAGGGCCCCGGCCTCGACCGCGCCGCGCTCGCCGGCCCGCCGCGGCACCCAGGCCACGCGCGCGCCGGTGACCCGGGACAGCTCGGCCAGGGCGCTGAACGCGCCGGGCACCTCGGCCAGCCGCTCGCCGGCGAGCACGACCGCGCCCGGCTGCTTCAGGGCGTCGACCGCCGGGCCGCCCCAGGTGCCGGCCGCGAGCGCGGCCAGCGAGCGGGCCTCGGTGCCCGGCAGCGTGCCGAGGACGGTGGCCTGCAGCTTGACCGCGGCGCGGGTGGCGAACGGCGCGAGGTCGAACACCGGGAGCCCGCGGGTGCGCACCGCGCGGCGCAGCCGCAGGAAGACGATCGGCGACTCCTCCTCCGGCTCGAACCCGGCCAGGAGCACGGCCGGGGCCGCGCCGAGGTCGTCGTAGGTGACCGCGCCGACGCCGGGGAAGCGGCCGGCGACACGGGCGGCGAGGAAGGCCTCCTCCTCCGCGGAGTGCGCGCGGGCGCGGGCGTCGACGTCGTTGGTGCCCAGCACCACGCGGGCGAACTTGGCGTAGGCGTAGGCGTCCTCGACGGTCAGCCGGCCGCCGGGCAGCACGCCGACCCCGCCGGCGGCCCGGGCCGCCGCCAGCCCGGCCGCGGCCGCCGCCCAGGCCTCGGGCCACGAGGCCGGCTGCAGGACGCCGTCGCGGCGGACCAGCGGGGTGGTCAGCCGCTCGTTGGCGGTGGTGTAGCGGAAGGCCCAGCGGCCCTTGTCGCAGTTCCACTCCTCGTTGACCTGCGGGTCCTCGCCGGCGAGCCGGCGGAGCACCCTGCCGCGGCGGTAGTCGGTGCGCTGCGCGCAGCCCGAGGCGCAGTGCTCGCAGACGCTGTCCTCGCTGCGCAGGTCGAACGGGCGGGAGCGGAACCGGTACTGGGCGCTGGTGAGCGCACCGACCGGGCAGATCTGGGTCGTGTTGCCGGAGAAGTAGGACTCGAACGGCTCGTCCTCGTAGATCGCCACCTGCTCCAGCGCGCCGCGCTCGAACAGCTCGATGAACGGGTCACCGGCGACCTGCTGGGAGAAGCGCGTGCACCGCGCGCACAGCACGCAGCGCTCGCGGTCGAGCAGCACCTCGCTGCTGATCGGCAGCGGCTTGGGGTAGGTGCGCTTGACGTCGACGAAGCGGCTCTCGGCGCGGCCGTTGCTCATCGCCTGGTTCTGCAGCGGGCACTCGCCGCCCTTGTCGCAGACCGGGCAGTCCAGCGGGTGGTTGATGAGCAGCAGCTCCATCGTGCCCTGCTGCGCCTTGTCGGCGACCGGGCTGGTCAGCTGCGTCTGCACGACCATGCCCTCGGTGACCGGCATGGTGCAGGAGGCCACCGGCTTGCGCTGGCCCTCGACCTCGACCAGGCACTGGCGGCAGGCGCCGACCGGCTCGAGCAGCGGGTGGTCGCAGAACCGCGGGATCTGCACGCCGATCATCTCGGCCGCGCGGATGATCAGCGTGCCCTTGGGCACCGCGACGTCGAACCCGTCGATGGTGCAGCGGACGGCGTCCGGCGGGGTGTGCGGGCCGGGGGCACCGGGCGGGACGGCCGCCGCCGGCTCGGGGCTGACGAGTGTCACGAGGCTGCCCCCACGGGCTCGAGGCGGAGGGATCGGCCGAGCCGGGCCTGCTCCTCGGGGGGCAGCAGCGCGACGTAGTCGTCCCGGAAGTACTTGAGCGAGCTGGCGATGCAGCTGGTGGCACCGTCGCCGAGGGCGCAGAACGACCGCCCCAGGATGTTGTCGCAGGTGTCGGTCAGCAGGTCGAGGTCGGCCGCGGTGCCCCGGCCCTCGACCAGCCGCTCGAGGATCTGGACCAGCCAGTAGGTGCCCTCGCGGCACGGGGTGCACTTGCCGCAGCTCTCGTGCGCGTAGAACTCGGTGAAGCGCAGGGTCGCCTCGACGATCGAGTCGGTCTCGTCGAACACCATGAGCGCGGTGGTGCCGAGCATGGAGCCCGCAGCGGCCACCGAGTCGAAGTCGAGCGGGACGTCGAGGTGCTCGGCGGTGAAGTACGGCGTCGACGAGCCGCCCGGCGTCCAGAACTTGAGCTCGTGCCCGGGCCGGATGCCGCCGGCCATCTCGAGCAGCTCGCGCATCGTCGTCCCCATCGGGGCCTCGTACTGGCCGGGACGGACGACGCGGCCCGACAGCGAGTAGATCTTCGGGCCGGGCGACTTCTCCGGCCCGAACTCCTTGAACCACCCGGCGCCGCCGCGGACGACGAACGGCACGCTGGCCAGCGTCTCCACGTTGTTGATCACCGTCGGGGCGCCGTAGAGACCGGCGACCGCGGGGAACGGCGGCTTGAGCCGCGGCTGCCCGCGGTAGCCCTCGAGCGAGTCGAGCAGCGCCGTCTCCTCGCCGCAGATGTAGGCGCCGGCACCGGCGTGCACGACGAGCTCCAGGTCGTAGCCCGAGCCGAGGATGTTCGTGCCGAGGTAGCCGGCGGCGTAGGCCTCCTGCGCGGCGCTGACCAGCCGGCGGTGGGCGTGCACCGCCTCGCCGCGCACGTAGATGACCGCGAAGTGGCACCGGATGGCGTAGGCGGAGATGATCACGCCCTCCACCAGGGAGTGCGGGTCGGTCATCATCAGCGGCAGGTCCTTGCAGGTGCCCGGCTCGCCCTCGTCGGCGTTGACCACGAGGTACTTGGGCTTGGCCGCCGGGCCGGTCGGGGTCTCCCCCGGCTTGGGCTGCGGGATGAAGCTCCACTTCATGCCGGTCGGGAAGCCGGCGCCGCCGCGGCCGCGCAGGCCGGAGTCCTTCACCAGGGTGACCAGCTCGTCGGGCGCCATGCCCAGCGCGGTGCGCAGGGCGGAGTAGCCCTCGAGCGACTCGTACGTGGACAGCCGCCAGGGCTGGTCGGCGCCCCAGCGCGAGGTGAGGACGGGGGTGAGGGGCATGTCAGGCCTTTCCGGGGCCCGGGGTGGACCGGGGGTGGGCGGCGGGACCCTGACCACTGGTGCCCGGCTCGCTTCCTGCAGGGGTGTCGGTGCCGGCGCGCTGGCGCCCGCGCGGCTGCCCGTACTCGGCGCCGCGGTCGGGGTGGGCCTGCGCCGCGCCGGCGCGCTCGGCCGGGGTGTCGGCGGCGGCGACGCGGGCGTCACCGGCCTCCTTCTCCGGGGTCTCGCCGGTCCGGCCCGAGGGCCGCACCGTCTCGCGCGGCTCGCCGGCGTCGGCCGGCTCGGACGGCGTCCCCGCGGGCATGGGCGGGGCCGCCTCGCCGCGCTCGGCGGCCAGGTGGACGCCGATCAGGGTCGGGCCGGCCTGCCAGGGGGCGTCGACGGCGGCGTCGGCGGCCTCGCCGTCGGCCCACTGGGAGAAGCCGGCCAGCTGGCGGGAGACGCCGCGGAAGTCGGTGAGCGGCGCGCCACGGGTGGGGTGCGGCTTCTCACCCCGGCGCAGCGCCGCCACCAGCTCGCGGGCGCTGTCGACGTCCTGCTGGTCGTAGAACTCGTAGTCGACGGTGACCACGGGCGCGTAGTCGCAGGCGGCCAGGCACTCGGCGTGCTCGAGGGTGACCGAGCCGTCGGCGGCGGTCTCGTCGTGGTGGACGCCGAGGTCGGCGCTGAGCGCCTCGTAGATGCGCTGCCCGCCGAGGACGTTGCACAGGGTGTTGGTGCACACGCTGACCAGGTGCCGGCCGGTGGGGCGGCGCTTGTACATCGTGTAGAAGGTCGCGACCGCGCCGACCTCGGCCTTGGTCAGGCCCAGCTCCTCGGCGCACAGCGCCACGCCCTCGGGGGAGACGTAGCCCTGGACCGACTGCACCAGGTGCAGCATCGGCAGCAGCGCCGAGCGCGGCTGCGGGTAGCGGGCGATGATCTCGCGCGCCTCGAGCCGGGTCTGCTCCGTCAGCGGCGGGAGCTCCGCCAGCGTCTGCGCCGCAGAGTCGACGGGCGTGTCGACCAGGCCGGTCGTGGCGGCACCCTCCGGCGAACCGGGCAACGCGCTCACCGGTCCACACCTCCCATCACCGGATCGATCGACGCGATTGCCGCGATGACGTCGGCGATCATGCTGCCCTCGCTCATCGCGGCCGTGGCCTGCAGGTTCACGAAGCTGGGGTCGCGCACGTGGACGCGCCACGGCCGGGTGCTGCCGTCGCTGACCACGTGGTAGCCGAGCTCCCCGCGGGGCGACTCGACGGGCACGTACACCTGGCCGGCGGGCACCCGGAAGCCCTCGGTGACCAGCTTGAAGTGGTGGATCAGGGACTCCATCGAGCCGGCCATGATGTGCTGCACGTGCTCCAGCGAGTTGCCCATCCCGTCGGCGCCGAGCGAGAGCTGGGCCGGCCAGGCGATCTTCTTGTCCTCGACCATGACCGGGCCGGGCTCGAGCCGGTCCAGCGCCTGGGCGACGATCTTGAGCGACTCCTGCATCTCGGCCATCCGGACCAGGTAGCGGCCCCAGGCGTCGGAGGTGTCGGCGGTCGGCACCTCGAAGTCGTAGGTCTCGTAGCCCAGGTACGGCTCGACCTTGCGCAGGTCCCAGGGCAGGCCGGCGGCCCGCAGGCAGGGGCCGGTGACGCCGAGCGCGACGCAGCCGGTGACGTCGAGGTAGCCGACGTCCTTGAGCCGGCGCTGCCAGATCGGCTGGCCGGTGAGCAGCCGGTGGTACTCGGCGAGGCGGCCGGGCATGACCGCCAGCCACTCGCGGATCGACTCCACCGCGCCAGGCGGGAGGTCCTGGGCAAGCCCGCCGGGACGGATGTAGGCGTGGTTCATCCGCAGCCCGGTGATCTCCTCGAGCAGGTCGAGGCACAGCTCGCGCTCGCGGAACCCGTTGGTCATCGCGGTGAGCGCGCCGAGCTCCATGCCGCCGGTGGCCAGGCCCACCAGGTGGGAGGCGATCCGGTTGATCTCCATGACCAGCACGCGGATCGTCTGCGCCCGCCGCGGCACCTCGACGCCGAGCAGCTTCTCCACGGCCATGCAGTAGCCGGCCTCGTTGTACAGCGGGGCCAGGTAGTCCATCCGCGTCACGAAGGTCGTGCCCTGGGTCCAGTTGCGGTACTCGGTGTTCTTCTCGATGCCGGTGTGCAGGTAGCCGATGACCACCCGCGCCTTGGTCACCGTCTCGCCCTCGAGGTCGAGCACCAGCCGGAGGACGCCGTGCGTCGAGGGGTGCTGCGGCCCCATGTTGACGACGAGCCGCTCCTCGCCGGTGAGGTCGGTGCCGAACGTCTGGTCCCAGTCGCCGCCGGTGACCGTGTAGACGCGGCCCTCGGTGGTCTCGCGGGAACCGGCGTAGGGGTCCTGCGTGCTCGTCATCGGTGGCCCCTCATCGGTAGGCCCTGCGGGTGTCGGGCGGCGGGATGGTCGCGTCGTGGTACTCCACCGGGACCCCGCCGAGGGGGTAGTCCTTGCGCTGGGGGAAGCCGTCCCAGTCGTCGGGCATGAGGATCCGGGTGAGCGACGGGTGGCCGTCGAAGACGACGCCGAACATGTCGTAGGTCTCGCGCTCGTGCCAGTCCGCCGTCGGGTACACGCCGGTCACCGAGGGCACGTGCGGGTCCTCGGCGGTGACCGCGACCTCGAGCCGGATGCGGCGGCGGTAGGTCATCGAGGTCAGGTGGTAGACGACGTGCAGCCGCGGCCGGCCGGGCGCGACGGCCGGGCCGCCGCTGTCGAGGTAGTCGACGCCGGAGACGCTGGAGCACAGCTCGAAGCGCAGCGCCTCGTCGTCCCGCAGCGCCCGGACCAGCGTGAGCAGGTGCTCGCGGGGGACGAAGTAGGTGATCTCGCCGCGGTCGACGAGCACCCGCGAGACCGCGACGGCGTAGGTGGCCTCGCCCACCGCCTCGATCAGCGCGTCGGTGACCTCGTCGAAGTAGCCGCCGTAGGGGCGCTCGGTCGAGTGCAGCGCGACCGCGCCACCCGGCTCGACGCGGACCAGGCCGCCGAAGCCGGAGGTGTCGCCGCTGCCGCTGACGCCGAACGCGCCCTTGCGGAAGCCGCCGGACGGCGCGGCCGCCCCCTGCCCGGCGTCGGTGCCGGACCGGTCGCCGGGGCCGGTCACCGCGGGCTCCGCACGTAGGGCTCGGGCAGGAGCACGGCCCGGCCGCCGCGCTGCTCGATGGCGAACTGGCCGCTGCGGCCCTCGGCCGCCGCCTGCTCGTAGGCCAGCCGGGCGGCCTTGTCGACGCGGACGCTGGAGGGCATCTCCACCAGCAGGTCCTTCGCGGTGCCGTCCTCGCGGGCGCGGGCGAGGGCCTTCTCCCGCTTGGGCCCCAGCGGCTCGTGCTGGATCTTGTAGTGCAGCTTGAGGATCGCGTCCATGAGCATCTCCGGCCGCGGCGGGCAGCCGGGCAGGTACATGTCCACCGGGACGACGTGGTCGACGCCCTGCACGATCGCGTAGTTGTTGAACATCCCGCCGGAGCTGGCGCACACGCCCATGGCGAGCACCCACCGCGGCTCGGGCATCTGGTCGTAGATCTGGCGCAGGACCGGCGCCATCTTCTGGCTCACCCGGCCGGCGACGATCATCAGGTCGGCCTGCCGCGGGGAGGCCCGGAAGACCTCCATGCCGAAGCGGGCCAGGTCGTAGCGGCCGGCACCGGTGGCCATCATCTCGATGGCGCAGCAGGCCAGGCCGAACGTGGCCGGCCAGAACGACGACTTCCGCGTCCAGTTGACCAGCTTCTCCACCGTCGTCAGCAGGACGCCGCTGGGCAGCTTCTCCTCGAGGCCCATGGCTCAGATCCCCACCTTCGGAAGTCCCACGATCAGTCCCATTCCAGTCCGCCCCGCCGCCACACGTAGGCGTAGGCGAGGAAGACGGTGCCGATGAACACGACCATCTCGACCAGCCCGAAGACGCCGAGCGCGTCGTTGGCGACCGCCCACGGGTAGAGGAAGACGATCTCGATGTCGAAGACGATGAAGAGCATCGCGGTCAGGTAGTACTTGATCGGGAAGCGGCCGCCGGTGAGCGGCTGGTCGACCGGCTCGATCCCGCACTCGTAGGCCTGCAGCTTGGCCCGGTTGTACCGGCGGGGGCCGATGAACGGGGCCGCGGTGACCGAGAAGAGCGCGAAGGCCGCGGCCAGGGCGAACAGGCCGACGATCGGCACGTAGGTCGACAGCATCAGCGGCACCCTACGGTGACGACGGTCACGGACATCGAGCGTCGAGCACGCGCCGTGTCGAATCGGTATCGGATCGTCATGTCGACCTCACACCGCCGGGGTCAGTCGGGTCAGGACGGCCAGCGCCCGGTCGAACCGGTCTCCCTGGGCGCCGTCGGACAGGTTGCCCATCAGCCGCAGCGCCCGGCTCACCAGGGCGGGGCGCTTGAGGCCGTGCGCGGTGGCGAAGCGGACGACGTCGGGCCGGTCCAGCAGCGCCAGGAAGCCCATGCCGAGCCGGTGGTGGCGCCCGTACTCGGCGCGCAGCCGGGCGGGGTGGCGGCGCAGCGCCGCCTCGCGCGCGGGCCCCTCGGGCAGCCGGAGCGCCTCGGCCGCCGCCTCGGCGGCCATCCGCCCGGTCTCCAGCGCGTAGCTGATGCCCTCGCCGTTGAACGGGTTCACCGTGCCGGCCGAGTCGCCGGCCAGCAGCAGGCCGCGGGTGTAGGCCGGGCCGCGGTGCAGCGCCATCGGCAGGCCGGCGCCGCGCAGGGGGGTGACGGCGTGCTCCTCGTCGAGCTGCCACTCCGGCGGGAGGGTGGCCAGCCACTGGCGCAGCACGGCGCGCGGCTCGGCGCCGGTGCCCCGGCGGGTGTCGAGCAGGCCGAAGCCGACGTTCGCGGTGCCGTCCCCCATGCCGAACGACCAGCCGTAGCCGGGCATGGAGTCGGCGCTGGGCCCGTCGGCGGAGAGGTCGAAGGAGATGTCGAGGTAGGGGTCGTCGGCCCTCGGCGTGCGCACGTACCTGCGGACGGCGACCCCCAGCGGGCGGTCCTCGCGCCGCACCAGGCCCAGCGACTTGGCCAGCCGGCCCGACAGCCCCTCGGCGGAGACGACCAGCGGCGCCCGCCAGGTCGCCGGCTCCTTCGCCGGGCCGACGAGGGCGTGCACGCCGGCGACCCGCCCGGCGTCGTCGAGGAACGGGTCGGTGACCTGCACGCCGGTGTGCACCCGGGCGCCGGCGGCCGCGGCGTGGTCGGCCAGCAGCGTGTCGAGGTCGCTGCGGGTGCGGATCAGCCCGTAGGAGGGCCACGAGCGCAGCTGCGGCCAGTCGACCTCGACGACCTCGCCGCCGCCGAAGACCCGCAGCCCGCGGTGGCGCACCCAGCCGGTCGTGTCGACGCCGAGGTCGTCGAGGGCCTTCACCCCGCGCGGGGTCAGCCCGTCGCCGCAGACCTTCTCGCGCGGGAACGCCGCCTTCTCCAGGACGACGACGTCGAGGCCGGCGGTGGCCAGGGTCCGGGCCGCGGCCGAGCCGGCCGGCCCCGCGCCGACCACCACGACGTCGGCGCGCAGCTCCTCGCTGCGCGGCGCCTCGGTCAGCGGCGTGGGCACGTCGACATCCCCTCGGTGGTTCCCGGTGAGCTTGTGAACATTTTCACGAAGTCGTCCGGTCCGAGCCTACGCCGCGGTGTGAGCCACGGAACAAGCCCCCCGTGACCAGGTTCACGCGGGCCGGCGCGGCGGCGGCGCCGCCAGGGCGGCCACCACCTCGTCGTCCGCCGTCGGGGAGAAGTCGCGGTAGGCCTGCCCGACGGCGCGGAAGCCGGCCGGGGCGGCGAGGCAGACCAGCGCGTCGACCTCGGTCGCGAGCTCCGCGGCCACCCGAGGGGAGGCCACCGGCACGGCGACCACGACCTGAGCGGGGTGCCGCCGCCGCACGGCCGCCAGCGCCGCCCGCATCGTCGAGCCGGTGGCCAGGCCGTCGTCCACCACGACGACCGTGCGCCCGCCGAGGGCCGGTGCCGGGCGGCCGGTGCGGTACGCCGCCGCGCGGCGGGAGAGCTCGGCGAGCTCCCGGTCGCGGACGGCGGTGAACGTGGCGGCGTCGACCGCCAGCGCGTCAGCGACCTCGGGCGTGCGGACGGTCTCGACGGCGTCCCCGATCGCCGCGACCGCACCCATCGCCAGCTCGGGCCGGCCGGGCGCCCCGAGCTTGCGGACGACGAGGACGTCCAGCGGCGCGTGCAGCGCGGCGGCCACCGGCGCGGCGACCACCACGCCGCCGCGGGGCAGGCCGAGGACGACCGGCTCGGCGGCCATCCGTCCGGCGAGCGCCTCGGCCACGGCGCCGGCGAGGGCGCGGCCGGCCTCGGCGCGGTCGGCGAAGCGCATGCGCCGAGGGGTCAGGCCGGTCCGGGAACCGGGTGCGCTGGTCTCGTCATGGACCGACGCTATGCCGCCGGTCCGGCGGCGGCCAGGGTCGTCGCGCCCCCGCCCGGCGCCGGCTACGGGCGGCGGGCGCGGTGCAGCGCGACGATCCCGCCGGTCAGGTCGCGCCAGGCGACGTCGGCCCAGCCCGCGGCCTGCACGCGGGAGGCCAGCGACGCCTGGTCGGGCCAGGCCCGGATCGACTCGGCGAGGTACACGTAGGCGTCGGGGTTGCTGCTCACCGCCCGGGCGATCCGCGGCAGCGCCCGCATCAGGTACTCGAGGTAGACGGTCCGGAACGGCGCCCAGGTGGGGCTGGAGAACTCGCAGACGACCAGCGTGCCGCCCGGCCGGGTGACCCGCAGGAACTCGCGCAGGGCCGCGTCGGGGTCGGCCACGTTGCGCAGGCCGAAGGAGATGACGACGGCGTCCACGCTCGCGTCGGCCAGCGGCAGCGCCATCGCGTCCCCGGCCACCTTGGGCACCTGTCGCGCGGCACCGGCGCGCAGCATGCCCTGCGAGAAGTCGCACGCGACGGCGGTCGCGCCGCCGGCGGCCAGCTCCACCGTGGAGACCGCCGTCCCGGCGGCGACGTCGAGCACGGTCTGGCCCGGCCGGGCTCCCACGGCCTCCCGGGTGGCCCGCCGCCAGCCGGCGTCCAGGCCGCCGGAGAGCACCGTGTTGGTGACGTCGTAGCGTCGCGCGACCCGGTCGAACATGGCCGCGACCTCGGCCGGGGCCTTGTCCAGACCGGCCCGGAGCCCGGCGGTGTGTGCGTCGTCTCGCCGGTCTCCCACGGCAGCGACGCTACCCGGCTGCCTACATTGGACCCGTGACGACGGCGGCGGTGACCTCCCCGGACGCGGCCGCGTCCGCGGTCACGACCGTCGAGCTCCCGGACGCCCCGGAGCTGCTGCGTCTGCTGCCGGCGCAGGGCGCGCTCTCCTGGGTCCGCCGCGGCGAGGGCCTGGTCGGCTGGGGAGAGGCCGCCCGGCTCGAGGTCTCCGGCCCGCGCGCGCTCGCCGAGGCCGCCTCCTGGTGGGCCGGCCTGTCGGCCGAGCTGGCCGCCGCCGACCCGGTCGCCGTCCCCGGGTCCGGCCCGGTCGTCTTCGGCAGCGTCGCCTTCGACCCCGAGGCGGGCACGTCGGTGTTCGTCGTCCCGGAGGTCGTCGTCGGGCGCCGCGACGGCGTGGCATGGATGACCACTGTCGGCGACCCCGCCCCGCTGCCGGCGCGCCCGGAGCCGGCCCAGTCCCCCGGCCGGCTGCGCTACGCCGACGGCGCGCTCGACCCGGCGTCCTGGTGCGCCGCGGTGGCCGCGGCCGTCCGCCGCATCGCCGCCGGCGAGCTCGACAAGGTCGTGCTGGCCCGCGACCTGCTCGTGACGGCCGACGTGCCGCTGGACCCGCGCCGCCTGCTGGACCGGCTCGCCGCCCGCTTCCCCGGCTGCTGGACCTTCGCCGTCGACGGCCTGCTCGGCGCGACGCCCGAGCTGCTGCTGCGCCGCACCGGCCGGGAGCTGTCCTCCCGGGTGCTCGCCGGGACCGCCCCGCGCGGGGCCGGCGCCGACGACGAGCGCCTGGCCGCCGCCCTGCTCGCCTCCCCCAAGGACCGCGCCGAGCACGCGCTGGCCGTGGAGTCGCTGGTCCGGGCGCTGGAGCCGTACTGCAGCGAGCTGCTCGCGCCGGCCGAGCCCGAGCTCCTCACGCTGGCCAACGTCCGCCACCTGGCCACCGACGTCACCGGCACCCAGCGCCGCGCCGGCCGGGCCGGCCGGGCGTCGCTGCTCGACCTGGTCGCCGCGGTGCACCCGACCGCCGCGGTCTGCGGCACCCCGCCGGACCGCGCGGCGGCCGTCATCGGCGAGCTCGAGGGCATGGACCGCGGCCGGTACGCCGGGCCGGTCGGTTGGCTCGACACCCGCGGGGACGGCGAGTTCGGGCTGGCGCTGCGGTGCGCGCAGCTGTCGCCCGACGACCCGGCGAGCGCCCGGCTGTTCGCCGGCTGCGGCATCGTCGCCGGCTCGGACCCGGCCGCCGAGCTGGCCGAGACGCAGTCGAAGTTCGCCGCGTTCCAGGCGGCGCTGGAGGGCTGACCCGCGGGGTCAGCGCAGCAGCTTCTCGACGGCCGCCGCGCCCAGGCCGACCTCCTCGTAGTGCCGGCGGGCCAGCTCGAGGTAGTCGTAGGCGTCGAAGGTGCCGCTGGGCTGCCCGTCCTCGTCGAGCCAGATGAGCGGGCCGGTCACGTTGAAGTGCACGCGCATCGGCTCGTCCGACTCGTGCGCGACGAGGGTGTGGGCCTCTCCGGGGGTCTCGTAGACGAAGCAGCCGCGGGTGGCCACCCAGTCGTGCTCCAGGTAGCTCCACTTCCCCGACAGCGTGTACCCGAAGACCTGGTGCGGGTGGTAGTGCCGGTTGACCAGCCCGGCCTGCTTCGCCATCAGGACGTCGGCCCAGCGGTTCTGGGTGAGCGAGATCCACAGCGGCCGCGAGCCGACGGTCTCCGACAGCGGGATGTAGTAGCGGTCGTCGTCGTCGAGGGTGTCGGGCAGGAAGATCTCCGGCGCCGCATCGGCGCGGAACACGTTCTCCAAGGGCTTGAGGTCACCCCAGAACTCCCCGCCGTTCGGCTCCGGACTCACCATGGTGGGCTCCCCTCCCGCTCGACTCGTGACGACGGTCACAGCCTGCTCCGCGGGAGCGCGCGGCGCACCAGCAACGGGCGCAGCTCCGGGGACGGTGTCGTTTCCGTCCAAGACCCGGCCGTCCCGGCCCCCTAGCGTCATGGGCAGTCGGGAGGCGCGGAGGGCGCCTCCCCGGGCCGGGGGGACGCGGGTCCCCCCAGGAGCGGAGAGGTGCACCATGGCGCGCGAGCTCGTCTGGACCGGTTTCATGACCCTGGACGGTGTCGTCGACTCCCCCGGCGGCGCGGTCGAGGGCCACCCCAGCGGTGGCTGGGTGCTGAGCACGCCGTTCGTCCCCCAGTCGTTCGCCCTCAAGGCCGAGGAGCTCGAGGAGACCGGTGCGCTGATGTTCGGCCGGCGCAGCTACGAGGCGTTCGCGAGCACCTGGCCGGGCTCCGAGGACCACGCCGCCTACCGCGACCTGCCCAAGTACGTCGTGTCGAGCTCGCTCGGCGAGGACGCGCTGGTCGACGGCTGGGGCCCGCAGGAGGTCCTGCGGTCCACCGAGGACGTCGCCGCGCTCAAGCAGACCGACGGCGGCGCGATCTTCGTCCACGGCAGTGCCGAGCTCGCGCGGAGGCTCGCCGACGCCGACCTGGTCGACCGCTACAACCTGCTGGTGTTCCCGGTGCTCCTCGGGTCGGGCAAGAGCCTGTTCAGCCGGGCCGACCGCGACCGGCAGCAGCTGTCGCTGCGGGAGTCGGAGTCCTACTCGAACGGCGTCCTCAAGGCCGTCTACGACGTCGTGCGCTGAGCGGTCAGCGCGAGCGCACCGCCGGTCCCGCTGCGCAGCTGACCGGCGGTGCGCCCGACGTAGCGCCGCAGCGCGCGGGCCAGGTGCGGCTCGTCGTAGTAGCCGAGCTCGGCGACGACGCCGGCGGCGGTGGCCCCGCCGAGCAGCAGGGTGGTCGCGGCCCGGGCACGCGCGATCTGCTCGACCGCGCCCCGGGTCAGGCCGGTCGCGGCGCGGAACCGGCGCTCGACGGTGCGGTCCGAGCCGGGCACGCCGCTCCCCCGCAGGGCCGCGGTGACGAGGGGGTCGCGCTCGACCACCCCGCTGCGGACGAGCCGCTCCACCAGGGCCTCGGCGTCGTCGGGCCCCGGGGTCTCCCAGCGGTCGCCGAACAGCGTGAAGTGCCGGCCCGTCGTGCCGGGGAGCTCCAGCCCCGAGTCCACGAGGGCCGGGGTGGGCGTCGTCCGCAGGCTGGTGCCCACGGCGAACTGGATGCCGAGGAAGACCGCGCCCTCGGGCACCGCGGCGGTGCTCGTGCGGGTCTCCGGTCCCGTGACCGCCGCGTGCGCCGCGCCGTCCTGCTCCCAGAAGACGAGGCCCCAGGTCTCCGACGCCACCGACGTCATCTGCGACACCGCGTCGCTGCGGCTGGTCCAGACGGCGTCGACCCACGGCGAGTCGGACGCGCGCGTCTCGATCTCCAGGCCCACGCCGACAACCTACGGCGACGGCACCCCCGGCGGCGGCGACCGGCGGTCGTCCTCACCGCGCTCGATGCGGGCGGCGCGCTCACCGCGCGTCGGGCTCCTGCGGTGCAGCTGCCCGTTGGCGCGGGCCAGGCGTGCGGCGTTGGCCACCCACACGCCCACCAGCCCGCCGATCACCACGACGGCCACCACGATCCAGATCCAGGTCACGACGACTCCTCCCTGGGCGCTCGCCGCGCTGCCGCGGCCGTGAACACCCGATCGGTCGTGCCCTACCCATCGGCCCCCGGCGCACGCCTCCCCCGGGTCAGCGGCCCTGCCAGGCGGCCCACAGCGCGGCGTAGCGGCCGCCGGCGGCGACCAGGTCGGCGTGGGTGCCCTCCTCCGCCACCCGACCGGCGTCGAGGACGACGACGCGGTCGGCCCGCAGCGCCTGGGTGAGCCGGTGCGCGACGACCAGCGTCGTGCGGCCCGCGGTCGCGGCGAACGCGGCCTCCTCCAGGTCGCGGGCGCCCGCGCTGCCCGCCTCCGCGGTCGCCTCGTCGAGCACCGCGACCGGGGGGTCGGCGAGCACGAGGCGGGCCAGCGCCAGCTGCTGGGCCTGGGCCGGGGTCAGGGCGGTGCCGCCCTCGCCGACCCGCGTCGCCGTCCCCTGGGGCAGGGCGGCCACCCACCGCGCGCCGACCAGCGCCAGGGCCGCCTCGACGTCGGCGTCGGTGGCGTCGGGGCGGGCGAGCCGGACGTCGTCGGCCAGGGTGCCGGCGAAGACGTGCACCTCCTGGCTGACCAGCGCCACGCGGTCGCGCAGGCCGCGGCCGGGCAGCTCCCCCGCCGGGACGCCGTCGACCAGCACCTCGCCGGCGGTGGGCTCCAGCGCGCCGGCCAGGACGGCGGCCAGGGTGGTCTTGCCCGCCCCGCTGGCGCCGACCAGGGCGACCCGCTCCCCCGGCGCGATGCGCAGGTCCACGTCGGCCAGCACCGCCGGCCCGTCGCCGTAGCGGTGCCCGATGCCGCGCAGCTCCACGGCCGGCCGGTCCGGGCCGGCCGGGCGCTGCGGCACGACGCCGGGGTCGGGCAGGTCCACGACGCCGACCAGGCGCACCAGCGCCGCGCCCGCCGCCTGCACCTCGTCGAAGGTGAACAGCAGCACGCCCAGCGGGGCGAACAGCCGGTGGAACAGCAGCGCCGCCGTCGTCACCTCGCCGACCGTGCCCACGTCCCAGCGGACCAGCAGGAACCCGACGCCCAGGACGGCGGCGAGGCCGAGGTACTCCGACCGGTTCATCCGCCAGCCGAAGTCGGTGTAGAGCCGGAAGACGCCGATCCCCACGTCGCGCGCGGCCGCCGACCGGCGGGCCACCTCCGCGGCGTGCTGACGGCTGCGGGCGTAGGCGCGGATGGTGTCGGCGCCGTGCACCGCCCCGAGCAGCCCGTCGGCGCGCTCGGCGACCACCACGCGCTCCCGGGCGTACACCGGTGCCGACCGCGGCAGGTACCAGCGCAGCGCGAGCCCGTAACCGGGCAAGGCCAGCACCCCGGCTACCGCCAGCCGCCAGTCGAGCGCGCCGAGGCCCAGCAGGGTGAGCAGCACCGCCAGCCCGGCGCCGACCACCTCGGGCAGGCCGGTGCTCACCGACTCGCTGACGCGGGCCACGTCGTCGCCGACCCGGGACACCAGGTCGCCGGGGCGGACGCGGTCCAGCACCGCGGTGTGCAGGTGCAGCACGCGGGCGACCACGGCCTCGCGCAGGCGGGCGAGCAGCGACTCCCCCAGCCGGCTGGTCGCCACCGCCGACGCCCCGACGAGGACCGCGCTGAGGACGGCCGCCACGGCCAGCGCGAGCAGGTACCCGCCGATCGACCCGCCCTCGGCGACGGCGTCCACGAGGCGGCCCAGCACCGCGGGCGCGACCAGCCCGGAGGCCGCGGACGCGACGGCCAGGACGACGGCGGCGACCACGTGCAGCGGCCGGTCGGCGGCGTACCGGCCGACGACCCGCGCCGCCCGCCGGCCCGTGGCGGTGGGCAGCAGCTCCGCCGCCGTCGCGCCGGGGGCGGTCCCGACGGCCGCGGGCTCCAGCGCCCCGGCGGTCACCGGAGCACCGCCGTCCGGTAGGCGTCGGCGGCCGAGAGCTCCGCGTGCGTGCCGCCGGCCGCGACCCGCCCGCCCTCCAGCAGCAGGACCCGCGCGCAGCGGCCCAGCAGCGCCGGGCTGCTGGTGACCAGGAGCGTCGTCCGGCCGCGGCGCAGGTCGGCGACCCCGGCGGCGATGGCCTCCTCGGTGACGGCGTCCACGGCCGTGGTCGGGTCGTGCAGGACCAGCACCGGCGGGGCCTGCAGCAGCGCCCGGGCCAGCGCCACGCGCTGGCGCTGGCCGCCGGAGAGGCTGCGCCCGCGGTCGGCCACGGCCCGGGCGGCGCCGTCGGGGTGGCCGGTGAGCACGTCGCCGGCGGCGGCCGCGTGCACCGCCGCGAGGAACCGGTCGTCGTCCGCGGCGCCGTCGGGGTCGACCGCCGTGCGCACGGTGCCCTCGAACAGCACGACCGCGTGCGGCTCGACCAGGACGGCGCGGCGGACGGCCGCGGGGTCCAGGTCGCGGACGTCGAGCCCGTCGACGAGGACCTCCCCGCGGACCTCCCCGGCCGGGAGCCGCCCGGCCAGCAGCGCCACCAGCGCCTCGGCGTCCCGGGGGTCGGGGGCCACGACGCCGACCAGCTCCCCCGGCGCCACGGCCAGCGACAGCCCGTCCAGCGGGCCGGCCACGACGTCGCGCAGCTCCAGCCGGCCCTCCCCGGCGGGGGCCCGGCCGGCCCCGCCGTCGGTGAGCACCGGCCTGGCCAGCACCTCGGCGATGCGGGCGGCCGACGCCTTCGCCTCGGCGTACTTCTGGCCGGCGAAGCCGAGCAGCCCGACCGGCTCGGCGAGGAACTGCGCGAGGCCCACGACGGTGACCAGGTCACCCACGCCGAGCTGCCCGTCGAACGCCAGGGCGCCCGCCGCGCCGGCGACCGCGGTGAGGAACAGGCCGCTGCCCAGGGTGGTGACCCCGCGGTAGACCCCGACGGCGCGGGCGGCGTGCAGGGTCGAGGCCAGCGCGGCCCGGCTGGTGCGCCGGTACCGCTCGGTGGCCGCGTCCTCCGCGCCCACGCCGCGCAGCGCCCGCACGCCCTGCACCAGGTCGGTGGCCATGCCGGCGGTGCGCGCGACGTCCTCCTGCTGGGCGCTCGTGCGGCGGGTGAGCAGCGGGGCCAGCAGCTGGAGGGCGCCCACCAGCAGCGGGGCGCCGACCAGCACCGCGAGCCCGAGCGGCACGTGCACCAGGAGCAGGGACACCGCCGCGACGACCAGGGCGGTCGTGCCGGCGACGACCACGGACGCGGCCTCGATCACCCGGCCGACCCGGTCGGCGTCGGAGGTCGCGGTGGACAGCAGCTCCCCGGTCGGCGGCGGGTCGGCCAGCCCGCGCGGGTCGAGCACCCGCTCGGTGACCTCCACCCGCAGCAGGTGGGTCTCCTCCCACCAGGCGGCCACGACGGCCCGCGCGCCGAAGCGGTAGGCCTGGGAGAGGACGACGAACAGCAGGCCGGTGCCCAGCAGGGCGACGACGAGCGCGGGGACCTCGCCGGTGGCGACGGCGCGGTCGATGGTCAGCCCGATCGCGACCGGCACCAGCGCCTCGCAGGCCTGGTGCAGCGACAGCAGCAGGACTGCGGCCAGCAGCCGCCGCGGGTGCCGCCGCAGGGCCCGCCGGAGCAGGGTGCGCGCCGTGGGAGGCAGGGCTCCTCCTCCGACGGCGGGCGACAGGTCAGGGCACCCTAACCTGCGCGGCGGGCAGCCCTCACGCGCGTTCCTCCAGCGCCGCCTGCGCGGCCTCGCGCAGCCGGACGGCGAGGTCGGCCTCGGCCCGCTGGTCGGTGCGGACGACGAGCACCCGCCGGCCGCCGCCGGCCAGGGCCGCGGGCAGGTCCGCGGCGCCGGGGAGCTCCTCGGCGGGCCAGCCCAGCGCCCGGGCGACGGCGGCCAGGTCGCGGCCGTGCGGGGTGCCGAACACGCGCCGGTAGTCGTCGGCGTACCGCGGCCGGCCCGGCTCGAGCTGGGCGAAGATGCCGCCGCCGTCGTTGTCGGGGACGACCACGGTGAGGTCCGGCTCGGGCTCGCCCTCGCCGGGCAGCAGTCCGGTCAGGTCGTGCAGGAACGTCAGGTCGCCCAGCAGCGCGACCGCCGGCCCGCCGCCGGCCCGCCGGTGCGCCAGCGCGGCGCCCGCCGCGGTGGAGACCGTGCCGTCGATGCCCGCGACGCCGCGGTTGGCCAGCACGGTGAGGTCGCCGCGCGGCACCGCCAGCCGGTCGACGTCGCGGACCGGCGTGGACGAGCCGAGCACCAGCAGCCCCCCGGCGGGCGCGGCGGCCACGACGTCGCGGGCCAGCCGCGCGGCGGTCCGGGGCTCCCGGGCGAGCACGGCGTCGACGGCCGCGCCGGCCCGGCCCGCGGCCTCGGTCCAGGCCGCGGCCCAGTCCGGGTCGGCCGGGGTGCCGGTGACCGGCAGCGCGCCGACCGCGGCGGCGGTGCGCCCGGCGTCGGCCCAGCGCGAGCCGGCCGGGACGACCTCCACGCGGACCGCGGGGTCGGCCAGCAGCGCGTTCACCGGGCGGGCCAGCGTCGGCCGGCCCACGACGAGGACCCGCTCGGGCCGGTGCCCGGCCAGCCAGCCGGCGGAGCCGAGCAGCAGCGCCCCGCCGCGCAGGCCCGCGCCCCAGGCGCCGCTGCTGGGTTCGGCGACCACCGGCCAGCCCGACCGCCGGGCCAGCGCGGCGGCCGCCGCGCCGAGGGCGGCCGGGGCGTCGCCGGCGACGACGACGGTGCGCGCGGGTCCGGCCGGCAGCGGGGCGGGGCCGGGGGCGCCGGGCTCGCCGGCGGTCCACGGCGCCCCGCCGGCGCGGCCGGCCCAGGCACCCTCGGCGGCCGCCGGCCCGTCGGGCAGCAGCGGCTCGCGGAACGCCAGGTTCAGCTGGACCGGGCCGGGGTCGCCGGAGACGACGCCCCGGGCGACCAGCAGTGCCCGGGCGACCAGGGCGCGCCAGTACCGGTTCTGCGGCTCCTCGCGGCCGGCCTCGGGCACCCCGACGTCCGCGGTGAACCGCACCGCGCCGCCGTAGAGGCCGGGCTGGTCGATCGTCTGGTTGGCGCCGGTGGCCCGCAGCTCGGGCGGCCGGTCGGCGGTGAGCGCCACCAGCGGGACGCCGCTCGCGTCGGCCTCCAGCACCGCGGCGTGCAGGTGCGCGGTCGCCGTCCCGGAGGTGGTGAGCACCGGTACCGGCCGGCCCGAGGCGCGGGCTAGGCCGAGGGCGAGGAAGGCCGCCGTCCGCTCGTCGGTGCGCACGTGCAGGGCGAGCCGGCCGGCCCGCTCGGCGGCGGCGAGCGCCAGCGCGACCGGCGCCGAGCGCGAGCCCGGCGCGACCACCGCGTCGGTGACGCCGCCGCGGAGCAGCTCGTCGACCAGCACGGTGGCCAGCGCGGTGGAGGGGTTCACGCGGCCGCCCCGTCCCGGACCGTCGCCAGCCGGGCCCGCCAGCGGGCGTCGACCTCGGCCGGCGCGGCGAGCTCGGCCAGCCGGTCCGGGACGACGGTGCGCACGGGCAGCGCGCCGCCGGCGGGCAGCAGGGGGTCGGCGGTGACGTCGCCGGTGAACAGCGCGACGGTGGCCAGCCCGCAGGCGAAGGGCAGCTCGGGCAGCGCGGCGGCCAGCGCGACGCCCGCGGCGATGCCGACCGAGCTCTCCAGCGCCGAGGACACCACGCACGGCAGGCCGTGCGCCGCGGCCACCTCCAGCGCCGCCCGCACCCCGCCCAGCGGCTGCACCTTGAGCACGACCACGTCGGCGGCCTCCCGCAGGTCGACCCGCAGCGGGTCGGCCGAGCGGCGCACGCCCTCGTCGACGGCGACCCGGACGTCGACCCGGCGCCGCAGGGCGGCCAGGTCGGTGAGCGTGGGGCAGGGCTGCTCGACGTACTCGAGGCCGCCCGCGGCCGCGTCGAGGTCGCGGATCCGCGCGGCGGCGGTCTCGGGGTCCCAGGCGGCGTTGGCGTCGACCCGCACCGCGCCCGCCGGGCCCAGGGCGTCGCGCACCGCCTCGACCCGCGCGAGGTCGTCGGCCGCCGTCTGCCCGGGCTCGGCCACCTTGACCTTGGCGGTTCGGCAGCCGGAGGCGGCGACGACCGCGTGCGCGCGCTCCGGGCCGACGGCGGGGACGGTCACGTTGACCGGCACCGTGGAGCGGACCGGCGGCGGCCAGCCCTCGACGGCGGCCTCGCGGGCGGCGGCCCACCACCGGCGGCTCTCGGCGGCGTCGTAGTCCCAGAACGGGCTGAACTCACCCCAGCCGGCCGGCCCGTGCACCAGCACCCCGTCGCGGACGTCGATCCCGCGGAACCGGGTGCGCAGCGGGACCGAGTACACGGCGACGGCGTCGATCCCCGCCGCGTCCGCCACAGAAAGGACCCCCCTGCCCCCCACCACTCGCGAGCTCGCAGCGGGACCCTACAGGGGGGCCGGGAGGGTCCCGTCACGTAGCGTGAGCCGTCGTGGCCCGGCACCTGACCCTCGTGCCCGCGCCCGCCGACCCCCTCGAGCTGCTGGCGCCGCTGCGCGCCTGCCTGGCCGGCGCCGCGCCGCTGGCCGTGCTGCCCGCGGGCCCGCCCGCCGCGGTGGCGTCCGCGCGCGCGGTGCTGCGGGCCGGGGAGCCCCTGGAGGACGGCGCCGACCTCGTCGTGGTCACCTCGGGCTCCACCGGCGGCGGCCGCGGCGTCCTGCTGCCCGCGGGGGCGCTGCGCGCCTCGGGCGAGGCGACGCACGAGCGGCTGGGCGGTCCGGGCGCATGGCTGCTGGCGCTGCCCGTGTCGGCGATCGCCGGCCTGCAGGTGCTCCTGCGGTCGCTGCTGGCCGGCACCGACCCGACGGTGCTGCGGCGCGACGAGCCGCTGGCCGCCGCGGTCGCCCGGATGCCGGCCGGGCGCCGCTACGCCTCACTGGTGCCGACCCAGCTGCGCCGGTACCTCGACGCCGAGCCCGCCGCGCTGCGGGCGCTGGACGCCGTCCTGGTCGGCGGCGCGGCCACCGACCCCGGCCTGCTGGCCCGGGCGCGGGAGGCCGGCGTCCCGGTGGTGACGACGTACGGGATGACCGAGACCGCGGGCGGCTGCGTGTACGACGGCGTGCCGCTGGACGGCGTGTCGGTGCGGGTCGCCGACGGCGCACCCGGCGGTGGAGGCGTCGAGGTGACCGGGCCCGTGCTGGCGCTGGGTTACCGGGGCGACCCGGCGGCGACCGCTGAGGCCTTCGCGGACGGCTGGTTCCGCACCCGCGACGCCGGGGAGCTCGTCGACGGCGTCCTGCGGGTCTCCGGCCGGCTCGACGACGTCGTGGTGACCGGCGGGGTCAACGTGGCGCCGCAGGCGGTCGAGGGCGTGCTGCGCGAGCACCCGGCGGTCGCCGACGCCGTCGTCTTCGGCCGGCCGGACGAGGAGTGGGGGCAGCGGGTGGTGGCCGCCGTCGTCGCGGCGCCGGACGCCGAGCCCGCGCTGGAGCAGCTGCGGCCGTGGGTCGCGCAGCGGCTGGGAGCGCCGGCCGCGCCGCGGGAGCTGCACCGCATCGCCGCCGTCCCCACGCTGCACACCGGCAAGCCCGACCGCCGCGGGGTGGCGGCGGCGCTGAGCGGTGGCCCCGCTGCAGGGGCCCGCCGTGCGCCTGCCAGCGGTGGCGGGCCGGGGGGGCCTCCGTGATGGCCACGCCTGCGCAGTGGGTGGCCGGCGCGCGCCCCCGGACGCTGCCCGCGGCCGTCGCCCCGGTGCTGGTCGGCACCGGCGCCGCGGCCGCGCTCGACGGGTTCCGGCCCGGGCCGGCGCTGCTGGCGCTGCTGGTCGCGCTGGCCCTGCAGGTGGCGGTCAACTACGCCAACGACTACTCCGACGGCCGCCGCGGCACCGACGCCGACCGGGTCGGGCCGATGCGGCTCGTCGGCTCGGGGGCGGCCACGCCCCGGCAGGTGCTGGCCGCCGCGCTGGCCGCGTTCGCCGTCGCCGGCGTCGCGGGGCTGGCGCTGGCCGCGCTGTCGAGCTGGTGGCTGGTCGCCGTCGGCGCGGTCTGCATCGCGGCCGCCTGGACCTACACCGGCGGCCCCCTGCCCTACGGCTACCGGGCGCTGGGCGAGGTGTTCGTCTTCGTCTTCTTCGGGCTGGTCGCCGTCGCCGGGACGACGTTCGCGCAGACCCGCGCCGTCGAGGGGCTGGCGCTGGCGGCGGCCGTGCCGATCGGGCTGCTCTCGGTGGCGCTGCTCGTGGTGAACAACCTGCGCGACATCGCCGGGGACGCGGCGGTGGGCAAGCGGACGCTCGCGGTGCTGCTCGGCGAGCGCGGCACCCGGCTGGCCTACGCGGGCCTGCTGGTCGTCGCGTTCGCGGTGGTGGTGGCGATCGGGGTGGCCCGGCCGTGGGCCCTGATCGCCCTGCTCGCCGCACCGCTGGGGGTGCCACCGGCCCGGCTCGTGCTGTCGGGCGCCCGGGGGCCGGCGCTCATCGCCGGCCTGCAGTCCACGGGGCTGCTGACCCTGGCCACCGGCGTGCTGCTCGGCGCGGGGCTGGCCCTCAGCTGAGGAACGGCGCCGGCCGGCCGAACAGCCAGCCCTGGCCCCGCTCGACGCCCCGCTCGACGAGCGCCAGGTGCTCCTCCTCGAACTCCACGCCCTCGGCGACCACGGTGGCGCCCACGTCGCGGGCGAAGCCGTGCATGGCGGCGATCAGCGCCTGCTTGGCCGGGTCCCGGTGCACGCCGGTGACCAGCGCGGCGTCGAGCTTGATCGCCTCCGGCTCGAGCCGGAGCACGTGCCGCAGCGAGGCGTAGCCGGCGCCGGCGTCGTCCACCCACACCGGGACACCCGCGTCCCGCAGCGCGTGGCGGGTAGCCAGCAGCGCCGGGTAGTCGTCGACCCGCCGGTGCTCGGTGACCTCCACGACGACCCGTTCGTCCGCGGCGGACACCACCGCGTCGAGCACCGCGGGGGTCACCAGGGCCTCCGGCGAGAGGTTCAGCGTGACCGGCACGTCCAGGGGGCGGTGCGCGGCCGCGTCCAGCGCCGCGCGGAGCGCCAGGGTCTCCAGCTCCACGCCGCGGCCCTGCCGGGCCGCGTCGGCGAAGACCCGGGCCGTGGGCCCCCCGGGGAACCGGGCGAGCGCCTCGAAGGCCACCGTCTCGCCGGTGCGCAGGTCGACGAGGGGCTGGAAGACCGCCGCGACGTCGGCCACCGGGGGCAGCCGGGCCGCCGCGACGCCGGCCGGGGGCGTGTCCCGCAGGTGGTGGCCCAGCAGGTCGGCCAGGAACTCCAGGAAGCGCGCCGAGTCCCGGTCCAGGCGGGCGTCGTCCTCGCTCCCGACGCAGCAGACCATGCCCAGCGGCGGGGCACCGGGCGCGGTGCGGACCGGGGCGCCCACGTAGGAGCCGATGTTCAGCTCGGTGGTCAGGGAGAGGTCGCGCGTGCGCGGGTCGCGGCGGGCGGCGGTGACCACCGGCGGCAGCTCACCGGCCAGCACCCGGATGCAGTAGCTGTCCTCCAGCGGGGTCGCGGTGCCCGGGGCGACCGGCACCGCCTCCCGGTCCCCGACGGCGGCCCGGATCACCTGCTCGTCGGGGGTGAACTCGGACAGCCAGGCCACGTCGGCGTCCAGGCGCACCCGGGCGGCGTCGAGCAGCTCCCGCACCACCGGGTCGTCGTGGTGTCGCTCCGCCGCCATCTCCCCTCCCGCGGCCGGCTCCTGACCATCGGGGTTCCGATACCGGGACCGAGGACGAGGGTGTCAGACCTCGTCGTCGGCGTCGCCGGACAGCCGCGCGCGGAGGTCCTCCTTCGCGGCGCGTCGCGCGACACTCCGCGCCGCGAGCGCCTCGGTGAGCCGGTCGCGGACGCCGCGCAGCAGGAAGTGCGCGGCCGGCATCGACAGCAGCAGGCCGAACAGCAGCGCCGGGAAGCCGGGCAGCCCCGCCACCCAGATCAGCGCCACCAGCGCGACGGTGATCAGCAGGCGGCCGAGCGTGTAGAGCACCAGCGGCGGCGCCACCCGCGGCGGTGTCGCCGGCCCGCCCGTCGGGGACCCGGGGGTCGCCGGGTCGGTCGTCCGGTCCGTCGGCTCAGCCATGCCGGCCCTCCCACTTCGTCGAGAGCACCACCGTGGTCCGGGTGCGTGCGACTCCTCTGATGCGGTTCAACGCGCTGATGGCCGCCTCCAGTGCCGGGATGTCGGCCACACGGACCTTGAGCACGTAGCCCTCGCTGCCGGCCACCCGCCAGCAGTCCTCGACCTCGGGCATCGCGGCCAGCGCCGCCTCGACGCCGGTCTCGTCGACGGAGTCGCTCTCGATGACGCTGACCAGGGCGGTCACGTCGAGCCCGACGGCCATCGGGTCGACGACCGCCCGGTAGCCGGTGATCACCCCGGCGGCCTCGAGCTTGCCGACCCGCTCGTGCACCGCGGGCGCCGAGAGACCGACCTGACGGGCCAGCTCCGCGTAGCTCGCCCGCCCGTTGGCCTGCAGCAGCTCGAGGAGCCTGCGGTCGACCGCGTCGATGACGTCCTCCGTCCGGACCGGGATCGGACGCTCCGACCCCACCCCCGAGTATCGCCGCCGACGTACCCTCGTCCGTACGGGGGAGACGGAGAGGTGGCGCCGCGTGGTGTTCCTGGTGTTCCTGGTGGTGGCGATCGCCGTGGTCGTGCTGGTCATGCGCGCCGCGGAGAAGTCCGGCACGTCGGGTGGTCCCGGCCTGGGTGCTCCGCGCCCGCAGCGCCGGCCCAAGCCCCCGCGCAACGTGCGCCCGCTGGCGCCCGACGACGATCCCGAGTTCCTCCGCGAGCTGGAGCGCCGCGCCCGTCGCGACGACGGCTCGCCGGCCTGACCGGGCGCATCCGCCCGATCACGTGACGGGCGGGCTGCTCCTCCGCCGTCACCCCGCCGCGGTGGCCTCACCGCGCGACGGGACAGCACCGCTGCGCGGGGGCGGCGAGCCCCCGGCCCCTGTTCCTGCTCCTGCCCCCTGCCGGGTCGGAGGGGCGGGACGCTAGGCCGCGCGGCTGCCGAACAGGCGCCGCCAGCCGCGCGGGCGCCCGGTGTCCGGGGCCTCCTCCGGCGCCGGGTCCGGTGCAGCGGTCGGGTCCACGGCCGGTTCCGCGGCCGGAGCCCCCGCCGGCTCGTCGGTGATCGAGCCCGGCCAGCCGACCGGCGAGCCGCCCGGTGCCTCGTCGTCGCGTCCGGGCCAGCCGACCGGCGTCGTGCGCCGCTCCTCGCCGTCGCGGGCGTGCCGCGGGCCCGCGCCGTCCGCTCCGCGCCGGGCGAGCGCCGCCGCGACGAGCGGGTCGACGTCCGCGTCCGTCGCTGCCGCGTGCCTACCCACCGTGATCAGCCCCGAGCCGGTCCATGCCTGCATCCCAGCACGGACCGGGCGGTCCCGTCACCCGCCGGGGTCCCCCGTCCGGGGTCCGGTCACCCGGAGTGACCACCCCGAGGGGCCGGCCGGGGGTCAGGAGACGCCGGCGTAGCTGTGCAGGCCGGTGGACACCATGTTGACGTAGAGCAGGTTGAACACCATCACGCCCAGGCCGACCACGTTCACCCACGCGGCCGGCCGGCCCCGCCAGCCGGCGGTCGTGCGGGCGTGCAGGTAGGCGGCGTACACGACCCAGGCGATGAACGCCCACGTCTCCTTGGGGTCCCAGCCCCAGAAGCGCCCCCAGGCGCTCTCGGCCCAGATGGCGCCGGCGATGACGGCGAAGGTCCAGATCGGGAAGCCGAACACCGCCGTGCGGTGCGCGACGCGGTCGAGCGCGGCGGGCGCGGGCAGCCGGTCGAGCAACCCCCCGGCCGTCGCCGTCCCCGCGGCGACGCGGGCGTCGTGCCGCACCCGGAGCAGGTACATCACGCTGGCGATGCCGCTGACGAAGAAGATGCCGAAGCCCAGGATCGCCGTCGACACGTGCACGGCCAGCCAGCTCGACCGCAGGGAGGCCACCAGCGGGCCGGCCTCGGCGTAGAGGAACAGGCCGATCCCGACCATCGAGAGCACGACCGGCCCGAGCACGAAGACGCCCAGGTGGCGCAGCGCGGGGCGGCGGACCGCCAGGACGACGAACGCGACGACGGCCACGAGCACGACCCCGGTCGCGAACTCGTACATGTTGCCCCAGGGCAGCCGGTCGGTGGCCAGCCCGCGGAACAGCAGCACCCCGGCCTGCGCGAGCGCGCCCAGGACCGTCAGGACCATCCCGGCGGCGCCGTAGCGGCGGACGCTCGCCGGCTCGGCCGGGACGTCGGCGGGCGACGGCCCGGCCGGGGCGCCGGCGCCGACGAGCTCCCGCTGCGCGGCGGGGCGGCGACCGAAGGCCAGCTGCGCGCAGAAGGCGATGACCGCCAGCGAGTACAGGCCGACGCTGACGGAGAACAGCGTGTCGGACAGGTCGGCCAGGGTGGTGTCGACGGTCACGGGGTGGGGACCTCCGGGTCCGGGGGGACCCCGCCGGCCGGCGGGGCGGGTCGTGCGGGGGCACGGGCGGCCAGCGCCGCCCGCAGGTGGTCGGCCAGACCGGCGAAGCGCTCGGTGCCGTCGCCGCCGCCGCGCGTCAGCGAGCCGACCGTCAGCACGGTACCGCCGGTCGCGGCGGCCGGGCCGACGCGGGCGAAGACCCGTTCCCGGCGCAGCAGCAGCATGGCCAGCAGGCCGACGAGGACGGCGACGGCGGACACGAGCACCCACACCTGCCCCGGGTCGTGCGACAGCTGCAGGGCGGCGAACTGCTTGTAGCCGGTGAAGGTGATCGCGGTCCCGTCGTCCAGGGTCAGCGTCTCGCCCACGGCGAGGTTGGCGGCGCCGACCCGCTCCAGCGCCCCGCGGTCGATCTGCTCCTGCTCGATCGCGTAGACCGACTGGGGCCGGCCGCTGTCCAGGCCGAGGTAGCCCTGGTAGGCCACGATCGCCACCCGCGGCTCGAGCGGGCGCGGGTCGACGCTGGCGAGGATGCCGTCGCGGACCACGCCGGTCGGCGCGAAGAAGCCCTGGATCGCCAGCTGCGACTCGGCGTCGGCGCCCAGGTCGGGCAGCTTGAGCGCGCCCTCGCTGGCCATCGTCGACTGGTCGGTGGGGAGGAAGGGCGCGGAGACGTCCTCGAAGGTCCGGCCGTTGGCGGTGACCGTGAAGGTCGGCGCGTAGCCGTGGCCGGTGAGGTAGACGCGGGCGCCGTCGACCCGCAGCGGGTCGTTGACGCCGATGGTCCGGTCCTCGGCCTCCTCCCCCGGCGCGCCGTAGGAGATGTCGGCGGTGAACGAGGAGGCGGTCAGGTCGTCCTCGTACTCGGCGCGGAAGTCCTGCAGGTCCACGCACAGCGGCGCGAGGTCGCCGCCCTCGACCAGGGGCCCGGCGGAGTAGGTGTCGTACTGCTGGAAGGCGTTGCAGAAGCCCTGGTCCTCGGTGACCAGGATGCTGCCCTCGTAGCCCCAGAGCTTCCCGCCGGCCAGCGCCACGAGCAGCGCGACCAGGGAGAGGTGGAACAGCAGGTTCCCGGCCTCCTTGGCGTAGCCCTTCTCGCCCGAGAGCTCGTCCGTGCCGCTGGACCCGGCGGGATCGGCTCCGGCCGCGGTGGAGCGCCGGACGACGCGGTAGCGGCGCACCCGCAGCTCCTCCTCGACCACGTCGAGGGCGGCGGGGCCGTCGAGCGGCGTCTCCAGCCGCGCGGAGTCCGGGAGCCGCACGAGGTTGCGCGGCGCCGGCGGCGGCGGGGTGCGCAGCGCCCGCGCGTGCTCCACCGCCCGCGGCAGCACGCAGCCGATCAGCGAGATGAACAGCAGCAGGTAGATCGCGGCGAACCACGGCGAGCTGAAGACGTCGAACAGGTACAGCCGGTCCAGCACCGGCGCGAGCGTCGGGTGGTCGGCGAAGTACCGGGCGACGTTGGTCTGCGACAGCGAGCGCTGCGGGAGCAGGGACCCGGGGACGGCCGCGAGCGCGAGCAGGAACAGCAGGATGATCGCCGTCCGCATGGCGGTCAGCCGGCGCCACCAGCGCACCCACAGGTTCCAGGCGCGGCGTCCGGCGGAGGGCCGGGCGGGCGGCGGGGGCGGGGTGGCGGCCTCGCGCGGCGGGGCCGTGGTCGTCACAGCGACGTCCCGATGCCGGTGGCGGCCGCCCAGGAGCGCAGCCAGCCCATCATCTCGGTCCAGGCGCCGGTGACCAGGAGCAGGCCGACGAGCACGAGCAGCCCGCCGCCGACCCGCGTGACCGCGCGGGCGTGCCGGCGGAGGAACGCGGTGGCGCCCAGCGCCCAGCGGGCGCCGAGCGCGACCAGCACGAAGGGCACGCCGAGCCCGAGGCAGTAGGCCACCGACAGGAACGCGCCGCGACCGGCGGTGCCCTCGGCGTAGGCCAGGCTGAGGACGGCGCCCAGCGTCGGCCCCAGGCACGGCGTCCAGCCCAGGCCGAAGACGACCCCGAGCAGCGGGGCGCCGACCAGGCCGGTCGACGGCCGCAGCGACAGCCGCTTGGTGCGCTGCAGCAGCGGCAGCCAGCCGAGGAAGCCCAGGCCCACCACGACGACCACGACGCCCATGACGCGGGTGATGACGTCGTCGTGCACGAGCAGCAGCCGCCCCAGGGAGCCGGCCGCGGTGCCGAGGGCGACGAAGACGGCGGTGAAGCCCAGCACGAACAGCAGGGAACCCAGCACCATCTGCCGGCGGCCGGTGCGCTGGTCGGTCGCCGTCGCCGTGGCGGTCCCCCCGCCGCCGGCGGGCCGGTCGCCGTCCGCCGTCCGCCCGGTGCCGGCCAGGCCCGCGACGTAGGACAGGTAGCCGGGCACGAGCGGCAGCACGCAGGGCGAGGCGAAGCTGATCAGCCCGACCAGCGCGGCGACGGCCGCGGCCACCAGGAGCGGGCCGTCGGTGACCAGGCCGCTGAAGGTCTCCCCCACGTCAGCCCTCCTCGAGCAGCCGGTCGAGCACGGTGCGCAGGTCCTCCTGCGAGACCTGGCTGGTGTAGACGGCGGCGACCCGGTACTCGCGGTCGAGCACGATCGTGGACGGGACGGCGTTGGCCGGGTAGTCCCGGAACGCCAGCGCGACCTCGCCGCGCGGGTCGTACACCGACGGGAACTCGATGGCGTTGGAGTCGACGAACGCCTGGGCGAACTGCGGGTCGGTCTCCTTGACGTTGAGGCCGACGAACTGCACGCCCTCGTCGCGCACCTCGGCGTAGACCTCCTGGAACTCCGGCGTCTCGACCCGGCAGGGGGCGCACCAGGAACCCCAGAAGTTGAGGACGGCGACGTCGCCGGTCAGGTCGGCCGAGTCGAAGTCGCCCCCGCCGAGCAGCTCGCCGGCGAACTCCGGTGCGGTGGCGCGCTCGCCGACGGGGATGACCTCGCCGTCGGGGGTGCCCGCGACGAAGCGGAACTCCCCGCCGTTGTTGACGTCGACCGCCGACCCCTCGCCGGTGGTGCAGCCGGCGGCGAGCACGAGCGCGCCCCCGAGGGCCGCGAGGAGGCGCCTCATGCGCCGGGCACCGCGTCGGGGTCGGTGGCGCCGGCCGGCTCGGCGTAGGTGACGCCGGCGACCCGGTCGCCCTGGTAGGTCACCGACGTGACGCTGGCCAGCGCGCACTCGCGGCGGCGCGGGTCGTGCACGTAGCGGCGGCCCTCCAGGTGCAGCCGCAGCGTCCAGATGGGCAGCTGGTGGCTGACGCAGACGGCGGCCGACCCGCGGGCGGCGTCGCGCGCCGCCTCGACGGCCCGCAGCATCCGGGCGGCGATCTCCACGTAGGGCTCGCCCCAGGACGGCCGGAACGGGTTGCGCAGCTTCCACCAGTGCCGCGGGTCGCGCAGGGCGCCGTCGCCGACGGCCACCCGCAGCCCCTCGAAGTCGCTGGCCGCCTCGATCAGCCGGTCGTCGGTCTCGATCGGCAGCCCGAGTGCCTCGGCGATCGGGGCGGCCGTCTGCTGGGCGCGCTCCAGCGGGCTGGCCACCAGGTACGTCACGGCCGGGTCGGCGGCGACGCCGGTGAACCACCTCGCGGCGCTGCGGGCCATCTCCTCGCCGGCCTCGGAGAGCCGGTAGCCGGGCAGCCGGCCGTAGAGGACCTTCGCCGGGTTGAACACCTCGCCGTGGCGCAGCAGGTGGACGACGGTGGTCTCGCTCATCAGGTGCTGACCTCGCTCGGGTCCTGGCCGGTGGCCCGCGGCGCGTCCTCCGGGGTGGCCTCCGCGGCCGCCTGCGCCGCGGCCGGCAGCGCGTCGAGGACCCGCTGCACCGCGGCGTCGTCCAGCGCGGCGCTGACGAACCACGCCTCGAACGCCGACGGCGGCAGGTAGACGCCGCGGCTGAGCATGGCGTGGAAGAACGCGGTGTAGCGGAACGTCTCCTGGCTGCGGGCGTCGTCGAAGTCGCGCACCTGCCGCTCGTCGGGGACGAAGAACACCGAGAACATCGACCCGGCCTGCTGCACCCGGTGCGGCACGCCGGCGGCGAACAGGGCGGCGCTGGCCGCCCCGCGCAGCGTCGCCGCGACCTCGTCGCAGCGGGCGTAGACCTCGTCGGTGCACAGCCGCAGCGTGGTGAGCCCGGCGGCCACGGCGACGGGGTTCCCCGAGAGGGTGCCGGCCTGGTAGACGGGGCCGGACGGCGCCAGCTGCGACATGAGGTCGGCGCGGCCGCCGAAGGCCGCGGCCGGCAGCCCGCCGCCCATGACCTTGCCGAAGGTGAACAGGTCGGCGTCGACCGGGTCGAGGCCGTACCAGCCGGAGCGGGAGACCCGGAAGCCGGTCATCACCTCGTCGAGCACGAGCAGGGCGCCGTGCTCGGCGGTGATCCGGCGCAGGTGGGCGTTGAACCCGTCCAGCGGCGGGACGACGCCCATGTTGCCCGGTGCGGCCTCGCTGACCACGCAGGCGATGTCGGCCCCGCGCTCGGCGAAGACGGCCTCGACGGCGGCCACGTCGTTGTAGGGCAGGACGACGGTGTCGGCGGCCGCGCCGGTGGTGACCCCCGGGGTGTCGGGCAGCCCGAGGGTGGCCACGCCGGAGCCGGCCGAGGCCAGCAACGCGTCGACGTGGCCGTGGTAGCAGCCGGCGAACTTCACGACCAGCGGGCGGCCGGTGGCGCCGCGGGCGAGCCGGATCGCCGAGAGCACGGCCTCGGTGCCGGAGTTGACCAGCCGCACCCGCTCGACGGGCGGCACCCGGCCGATGATCTCCTCCGCCAGCTCCAGCTCGCCCTCGGTCGGGGCGCCGAAGGAGGTGCCGCGGCGGGCAGCGGCGGTGACCGCCTCGACCACCGCCGGGTGGGCGTGGCCGAGGATCAGCGGGCCCCAGGAGGCCACCAGGTCGACGTAGCGGCGGCCGTCGGCGTCGGTCAGCCAGGGGCCCTGCCCCTCGGCCATGAACCGCGGCGTGCCGCCCACGGCGCGGAAGGCGCGGACCGGGCTGTTCACGCCGCCCGGGGTCACGCGCTGCCCGCGGGCGAACAGCTCGGCGGAGACCGGGGCCTCGTAGGGAAAGCGGGGAGCGTCCAGCGAGGTCACGGCCCCAGTGTCCCCTCCGCGCCGGGGGCGCCGGGTGAGGGCCCCGTCTCACCGGCCTCCGCCGGCGCCGCCGCGAGCAGGGCGCGGGTGAGCGCGGCCGGGTCCCGGGTGGGCACGAGGACGGTCCGGCCGTCGGTCAGCCGCAGCGGCAGGCCGGTGCGGCCGCGGGGCAGCGTCCAGCCGCCACCGAGCACGGGCGCGCCGGCGTCCACCCCGGCCTCGCCCTCCCGGACGGCGCGCAGGTGGTCGGTGTCGACCTCGGCCAGCGGCACCCGCTCCCGGCCCACGCTGAGCGCCGGCTGGCCGGCCGGCCCGTCGGCCGCCTGGGCGGGGCCCCCGACGCGGACGGTCCACACCCGGCGGGCCGACAGCGCCCCGGCGGCGACGATGCCGAGGACGGCGACCAGGGACAGGGCCCACACCAGCGGCGGCACGTCCGGGCCCGGCAGCACGACGTCCATGACGACGAGGGCGCCGAGGGCCGCCGCGACCAGCCAGAACGGCCGCCAGGAGCCCCCGGCCTCGACGTAGTCCGTCCCCTCGACGTAGTCCGTCCCCTCGACGTCGTCCATCCCCTCGCCGCGCCCCCGCTCAGCGGCGCAGCAGGCGGGCGGCCTCGACCGCCCAGTAGGTGAGCACCGAGCCGGCCCCCGCCCGGCGGATCGCCGTCAGCGTCTCGAGGATCGCCCGCTCCCGGTCCACCCAGCCGTTGGCGGCGGCCGCCTCGACCATCGCGTACTCGCCGCTGACCTGGTAGGCGCTCACCGGCACCCGGACCTCGTCGGCGACCCGCGCGATGACGTCGAGGTAGGCCAGCGCCGGCTTGACCATGACCGCGTCGGCGCCCTCGGCGAGGTCCTGCTCGACCTCCCGCAGCGCCTCGTCGGCGTTGGGCGGGTCCATCTGGTAGGTCGAGCGGTCGCCGAACTGCGGCGCGCCCTCCGCCGCCTCGCGGAACGGGCCGTAGAAGCACGAGGCGTACTTGGCCGCGTAGGCCAGCACCGGCAGCTCGGAGTACCCGCCGCCGTCCAGCGCCCGGCGGATCGCGGCGACCTGGCCGTCCATCATCCCGCTGGGGGCGATGACGTGGGCCCCGGCCTGCGCCTGGGCCAGCGCCACCGCCGCGTAGCGGTCCAGCGTCGGGTCGTTGTCGACCACGCCCGCCGGGGTGACCACGCCGCAGTGCCCGTGGTCGGTGTACTCGCACAGGCACAGGTCGGCCATGAGCACCAACTCGTCGCCCAGGTCGGCGCGCAGCTGCTGCAGCGCGACGTTGACCACGCCGTCGGCGGCGTCGGCCTGGGAGCCCAGCGGGTCCTTGTCGGCGGGGATCCCGAACAGGATGAGCCCGCTGATGCCGGCCTCGGCGGCCTCGTGCGCGGCCTTGCGCAGCGAGTCCTGGGTGTGCTGGACGACGCCCGGCATCGAGCCGATCGGCTGCGGCTCGGCGATGCCCTCCTTGACGAACACCGGGAGCACCAGGTCGGCCGGCGACAGCCGGGTCTGCGCCGTCAGCCGCCGCAGCGCGGGCGTCGACCGCAGCCGACGCCCGCGCGCGAAGCCCGGGTTCGCCCCGCCCGCGCCGGTCACTTGCCGGCGCCCTCCTGCTCGGCCCGCCGCGCCTCGGCGAACTCCGCCAGGGCGTCGACGAGCGGGGCCACCGCGGCCGTCTCCGGCTGGACGTCGACCCGCAGGCCGAACTCCTGCGCGGTGGCGGCGGTCTGCGGCCCGATCACCGCGACGACCGTCTTGGCGTGCGGCTTGCCGGCGATGCCCACCAGGTTGCGCACGGTGCTCGACGAGGTGAAGCACACCGCGTCGAAGCCGCCGCCCTTGATGGCCTCGCGGACCGCGGCCGGCGGCGGGGCCGCCCGGACGGTGCGGTACGCCGTGACGTCGTCGATCTCCCAGCCGCGCTCCTTGAGCCCGGCGGCGAGGGTCTCGGTCGCGATGTCGGCGCGGGGCAGCAGCACCCGGTCGATCGGGTCGAGGACGTCGTCGTACTCGGGGAAGTCGGCCAGCAGGCCCTCGCTGGACTGCTCCCCGGTCGGGACGAGCTCCGGCACGATGCCGAAGTCGCGCACCGCGCCCGCCGTCTGCTCGCCGACGCAGGCCACCTTCACGCCCGCGAAGGCCCGGGCGTCCAGGCCCAGCTCGGCGAACTTCTCCCGGACCGCCTTCACCGCGTTGACGGAGGTGAACACGATCCAGCCGTACCGGCCGGTGACCAGGCCCTTGATCGCGCGGTCCATCTGGGCCGGGCTGCGCGGCGGCTCGACGGCGATCGTGGGCACCTCGACCGGCACCGCGCCGTAGGCCCGCAGCCGCTCGCTCATGTCGCCGGCCTGGTCCTTGGTGCGCGGCACCAGCACCCGCCAGCCGAACAGCGGCCGGCTCTCCCACCAGGAGAGCTTGCCGCGCTTGTCGACGACGGCGCCGACCGTGGCCACGACCGCGCCGGTCAGCGCGTCGAGGCCGGCGGTCTTCTCGGCGACCGCGCCCAGCTTGGCCGGGACGCTCTTCTGGTCGGTGGTCGACCCCGCGGTCGTGACGACGACGGGCGTGCCGGCGGGCAGACCGCCCTCGACCAGCCGGGCGGCGGCGTCGGGCAGGTCCGCGGCGTCGCCGGTGAGGACCAGCGGGGCGCCCAGGCCGTGCGCGGCCGAGGCCAGCGCGGTCAGGTCGCCGCCGCCGCGCAGGTCCGCCGTCAGCGTCGTGCCGCCGAGCGCGACCCCGGCGAAGGCCGGGACGGCCGTGGCCGCCGCGACGCCGGGGACGACGTCGAAGGGCACGGAGGTCCGGCCGACGGCGAGCACCTCCTTGACCACCGCGTCGGAGGTGAAGGGGTCACCGGCGACGAGCCGGACGACGGTCTCGCCCTTCTTCGCCGCGGCGACGGCGGCCTTGGCCACCTCGTCGGGCTCGCCGGTCGCCGTCGTCGGCTCCAGGTCGGGCCGGCTCTCGCGGACCGCGGCCGTGACGGCGGGGGCGACCCCGGCGTCGACGACCAGGACGTCGGCCTCGGCGAGCGCCGCCGTGGCGCGGGCGGTCAGCATCCCGGGGTCGCCCGGGCCGGCGCCGACGAAGACGACCGTGCCGGCCGCCCCGCCGCTCTTGCTGCGGAAGCGCGTCATCGCGTGCTCCTGTTCTGGCCCTCGGGGAGGGCGTCTTCTTCGGGGGTCTGGGGCCGGGCCGCGGTGCCCGGCGGGGGGAGGGTCGGGGGTGCGGTCACCGGGAGGCGGCCACGAGCTCGGCCGCGCCGCGGTCGACCAGGTCGGCGGCGAGCTCGCGGCCCAGCCGCTCGGCGTCCTCGGCCGGGCCGGTGACCGAGCCGCGGACGCCGTCGCTGCCGTCCAGGGCGGTCACCGACGCGCGCAGGTACAGCTCGGGTCCGTCCTCGCCCTCGGCCACCTCCGCGTAGGCGGCGACCGGGGCGCTGCAGCCGGCCTCGAGCGCGGCCAGCGTCGTCCGCTCGGCCAGCACGCAGGCGCGCGTCACCGGGTCGTCGAGCGCGGCCAGGACGGCGCGGGTGGCCGCGTCGTCGGCCCGGCACTCGACGGCCAGCGCGCCCTGCGCCGGCGCCGGCAGCACCTGCAGCGGGTCGAGCGTCTCGGTGATCGCGTCGACCCGGCCCAGCCGGGTCAGCCCGGCCCGGGCGAGGACGACGGCGTCCAGGTCGCCGGGGACCACGCGGGCCATCCGGGTGTCCACGTTGCCGCGGATCGGGACGACGTCGAGGCCGAGACCCAGCGCCCGCAGCTGCGCGACCCGCCGGGGGGCGCCGGTGCCCACGCGGGCGCCGGCCGGCAGCTCGCCGAGCGTGAGGCCGTCGCGGGCGACGAGCGCGTCGCGCGGGTCCTCCCGCGGCGGGACGGCGGCCAGGACCAGCCCGGGCTCCGGCGCGGTCGGCAGGTCCTTGTAGCTGTGCACGGCGACGTCGACGGTGCCCTCGAGCAGCGCGCGGCGGATCGCGGTGACGAACACGCCGGTGCCGCCGAGCTGGGCGATCGCCGCGGCGGAGCGGTCGCCCTCGGTGCTGATGTGCACCAGCTCCACGGGGACCCCGCTGGCGGCGGTGATGGCGTCGGCGACCGTCTGCGACTGGGTGGTGGCCAGCCGGCTGGCGCGGGTGCCCAGCCGCAGGGTCCGCACCGCGGTGCCGTCGGGGCGCAGGGCGGTCATGCCGGACCGCCGGGGCGCAGGTCGTCGGGGTCGACGGTGACGGCCTCGGCCAGCCGGGGCCCCTCGGCCGGCACGTCGGCGTCGATGCCCAGGCCGAACAGGGCGCGCAGCGCGTCGGCGTAGTCGACGCCGCCCGGTGCGCTGGCCAGCTCCTTGACCCGCACGGTCGGCTCGTGCAGCAGCTTGTCGACCACGCGGCGCACGGTGCGGGCGATCTCCGACCGGGCGCGGGCGTCGAGGTCGGGCAGCCGGGTGGACAGCCGCAGCAGCTCGGCGTCGACGACCTCCGCGGCCTGGCTGCGCAGCGCCGACACCGTCGGCGCGACCGCGGCGGCCTGGCGCTCGGCGCGCAGCAGCGCGGTCTCGGCCTCGATCAGCGCGTGGGCGGCGGCGATGTCGTCGGCGGCGACGGCCCCGGCCAGCGAGGCGTCGTGCGCGGCGGTCCGCTCGCCCTGCAGGAGGGCTCCGCGCTTCTCGCTCTGCAGGAGAGCCAGGTCGACGACGTGCACGCCGGGCAGGCCGGCGACGGCGGGGTCCACGTCGCGGGGCAGCGCGAGGTCGACGACGGCCAGCGGCCGGTCGGTGCGCCCGCGCATCGCGGTGGCGACGGCCTCGGTGCCCACGACCAGGCCGGAGGCCCCGGTGCAGGTGACCAGCAGGTCGGCGGCGGCGATGGCGGCCGGCAGGTCGGCCATCTCCGCGGTGCCGCCGTCGACGGCGGCGGCCAGCCGGGCCGCGGACTCGGGGGTGCGGCTGGCGACGGTGACCAGGGCGCCGCGGCGCGACAGGGTGGTCGCGGCCAGCGCGCCCATGGAGCCGGCGCCGACGACGAGCACCGGCCGGCCGGCGAGCGGCCCGATCCGCTCCTCGGCGTGGTCGAGCGAGACCGACACCAGCGAGGCGCCGGCCCGGTCGATGCCGGTCTCGGAGTGCACCCGCTTGCCGACCCGCAGGGCGTGCTGGGCGACCGGGTGCAGCGCCCGCCCGACCGTGCCCTGCTCGCGGGCCAGCGCGTAGGCGTTGCGCAGCTGGCCGAGCACCTGGGTCTCGCCCACGACCATGGAGTCCAGGCCCGCGGCGACGGTGAACAGGTGGGCGACGGCCTGGTCCTCGTAGTGGACCGTGACGTAGGGCGAGAGCTCCTCGACGGTGGCGCCGGCCTGGCGGGCCAGCACGCGGCTGACCTCGGTGACGCCGCCGTGGAAGCGGTCGACCTCGGCGAAGACCTCGACCCGGTTGCAGGTCGCCAGGACGATGGCCTCGCTGACGTGGTCGCTGCCGACGAGCTCGCCCAGCGCCTTGACGGTGTCGTCGGTGCCCATCGCGAACTGCTCGAGCAGCGAGACCGGCGCCGTCTGGTGGCTGATGCCGACGGCCAGGAGGCTCATGCCGTCCCCCCGAGGGCCGGGACGGGGGCGGCGACGGGGCGCCGGTCGGCGCCGGCGTCGCGGTCGGTGTCGAGGAACGCGAGGACCTGCAGCTCGACGGAGAGGTCGACCTGCCGGACGTCGACGCCCGCCGGAGCGGCCAGCGTCACCGGCGCGAAGTTCAAGATGCTCCTCACCCCGGCCGCGGTCAGCCGGTCGCAGACCGACTGCGCCACCTCGGCCGGTGTCGCGATGACCCCGATCGTCGCCCGGGTCTCGGCCACCACCTGGTCGAGCTGCGCCACGGGGTGCACGGTGCGGCCGCCGATCACCTGGCCGATCCGGTCCGGCGAGCTGTCGAACAGGCCCACGAACTCGAAGCCCCGGCTGCCGAACCCGGCGTAGTCGGCCAGCGCCGAGCCGAGGTTTCCCAGGCCGACGAGCACGCAGGCCCGCGACCGCTCGACGCCCAGCACGCGGGCGATCCGGTCGCGCAGGCCGGCCACGTCGTAGCCCACGCCGCGGACGCCGCAGGGGCCGAGGTGGGAGAGGTCCTTGCGCAGCCCCGCGGGGTTCACCCCGGCCGCGCCGGCCAGCTCGCCGGAGGAGACACTGACCCGGCCGCCGTCGGCCAGCCCGGTGAGCACCCGGAGGTACACGGCCAGGCGGGCCACGGTGGCCTCCGGGATCCGGGGCCTCGACGGGTTCACGGGACGGTCTCCACAGCGGGCGCGCCGTCCACCCGGCGGCTGACCGGGGAGCGACGACATCGGGGACCGGACGCAGACGCCGTCCGGCGCCGCCCACGTTAACCGCTTGTGAACGCAGGAACAAAGTCGCTGCGCAGCGGCCGGGCCGCCGGGCAGCGCGGATGCGTCTCCCTGTGGTGGACACCATAACGGGAGTCGCCCGGCGCCACCCGTCCGGGTGCGGTCCGGCGACCGGGTCAGCCCAGTCCGAGATCGCGGCGGAGCCGGGGGACGTCGACGGTGAAGTAGGAGTGCTCCCGCCCGTCGAGCAGCAGCACCGGGACCCGGTCGCCGTACTCGGCCTGCAGGTCGGGGTCGCCGTCGACGTCGACCGGGACGACGTCCAGCCCTGCCTCGGCGGCCACCGGCGCGAGCGCCTGCGCCGCCGTCTCGCACAGGTGGCAGCCGACGCGGGTGAGCAGCTGCAGCCGGTCAGCCATCGCCGCCCACCGCCACGGGTGCCGGCTCGGCCGCGTCGTCGGCACGGGTGAGGCCGAGCTCGCGCAGCCGGGCGCGGCTCACCTTGCCGGTCAGCGAGTGCGGCAGCGCGGGCAGGAAGTGCACCGACGTCGGCACCTTGTAGCGGGCCAGCGACGCCGCGGCGTGCTCCTGGAGCTCCTCCAGCGTCGCCGTCGCCCCCGGGGCCAGGACGACGACGGCGCGCACCGCCTGGCCCGTCCGGGCGTCGGGCACCCCGATGACCGCGCTCTCCCGCACGGCCGGGTGGGCGTCGAGCACGCGTTCCACCTCGGCCGGGTAGACGTTGAAGCCGCTGACCAGGACCAGGTCGCTGCGCCGGTCGACCAGGTGCAGGTCGCCGTCGGCGTCGCGGTAGGCGAGGTCGCCGGTGGCCAGCCACCCCTCGGCGTCGGGACCGTCGGCGCCGTCGGGCCAGTAGCCGGAGAAGAGGTTGGCCCCGCGCACCCAGATCTCGCCGGGCCCCTCGTCGGCGATCTCCTGGGCCGGCGCCCCGGGGCCGGTCCCGTGGGTGGCGGTGTCGCGCAGCTGCACCTCGACGCCCGGCAGCGGGCCGCCGATGCACGCCGGCTTCGGCCGCCCGGTGGCCAGCGTGCTCGCGACCACGGGACAGGCCTCGGTCAGCCCGTACCCCTCGTGGACGGTGACCGCGGCGCGCTCGCGCATCGCGGTCCAGGTCCCGGCGGGCAGCGGCGCCGCACCCGAGGAGGCGATCCGCACCGCGGCGAACGCCCGGCGCAGGTCCGCGTCGCCGCCGGCGGCGTCGGCGGCGGCCAGCCAGGCCTGGTACATCGGCGGCGCGCCCGGGACGGCGGTGACCGCCTCGGCGGCCATCAGCGCGAGGGCGGCGCGGGGCTCGAACGACTCCATGAGCACGGCGCACGCCCCGGTCGCGGCCACCAGCCCGAAGCCGGCGTTGAGCCCGTAGACGTGGAACAGCGGCAGCACGAGGAGCACCCGGTCGTCGGGCCGGACCGGCGGCGGGTCCATGGCCAGGCACTGCTCCTGGTTGGCGCGCAGGGCGGCCGTGCTGAGGACCGCCCCGCGGGGGCGGCCGGTCGTGCCGCTGGTGTAGGCCAGGAACGCCGGCGGCGCCGGGCTCGGGCTCCACCTCGGGCGCCGGGCCGTCGTCCTCCGGGGCCCCCGCGCACACCGGCACCCCGGCGACCGGGGACCGGTCCTGCCGGGTGACGAGCAGGGCGGCGCCGGAGTCGCCGAGGACGTGCTCGAGCTCGGGGTCGGTGTAGGCGGTGTTCACCGGGACGACGACGAGGCCGGCGCGCAGCGCGCCGAGCGTGGCCCGCAGCCACGGCACGCCGTTGGGCAGCTGGACGGCCACCCGCTCCCCCGGCGCGAGCCCGCGCGCGGCGTACCCGGCGGCGGTCCGGTCGACCTGCGCGTCGAGCTGCGCCCAGGACAGCCGCGTGTCGCCGGCCACGACCGCCGGCGCGTCCGGCCGTCCCCGGGCCGCGGCGCGGACCAGCGCGGCGAGCGAGGGCGGGGCTCCGGACACTCGGCATCTCCTCCGGCGGGCGCGGCGGCCACCCCCGCGGGTCACCCGGGAGGGGCGCTCACCCGGGTGGCGTGGACGGGTCCTCGCGATGTTGTCACCATGTGACCAGCACCGCAGCACGCGCGCGACACCCCGGCGGGCGTCGCGCAGCACACGAGCCGGTCCCGGGTCCGCGGGCCGACGAGGAGGTCGACGCCCGCATGGCCCAGTCGCGCCCCGTGGACGAGCGGTCCGCCGCCGTCCCCGAGGGGGCCGCCGGGCTGCCTCCCGCCCCGCGCCGGCCACGTCCCACGCCGTACCCGCGGGCGAGCGCGGAGGAGGCACCGGCGCGGCTGCCCAACGTGGTCGCCGCGTTCCCGGCGCAGACGGCGTCCCCGGCCCCGGCCCCCGCGGAGCCCGGACCGGGCACGCCCGCGGCCGGCGACGACCTGGCGCTGGCGCCGGAGGCCGACCCGGAGGACGCCGCGCTCGTCGCCGAGGTCGCGGCCCTCGAGGAGACGCTGCCCGACGACCGGGTCGACGTGTGGGCGCTGGTCGCCCGGGCCCAGCGCGGCGACGCCGAGGCCTTCGGGGAGCTGTACGACCACTACGTCACGATGGTCTACCGGTACCTGTACCACCGGGTCGGCGACCGGACGCTGGCCGAGGACTTCACCAGCGAGACCTTCGTCCGCGCGCTGCGCCGCATCGACTCGCTGTCCTTCCAGGGCCGCGACGTGGGCGCCTGGCTGGTGACGATCGCGCGCAACATCGTCCGCGACCACGTGAAGAGCAGCCGTTACCGGCTGGAGGTCACCACCGCCGACATGCGCGACGCCGACCGCGGGACCGACGGTCCGGAGGACTCGGTGGTCTCGCGGCTGACCCACGAGCAGCTGCTGGCCTGCGTGCGGCAGCTCAACAGCGAGCAGCAGGAGTGCATCTCGCTGCGCTTCCTGCAGGGCCTGTCGGTGGCCGAGACCGCGGCGGTCATGGGCAAGAAGGACGGCGCCGTCAAGGCGCTGCAGCACCGTGCCGTGCGCCGGCTGGCCAGCCTCCTGCCGGAGGGCCTCCGATGACCGCGCGACCGGACCCTGTAGTTACCCACGAGTACCCCGTAACCGCCACCCGAGGGACGTCGTTGGCCGTCCGGATGCGGGTCGGGACCGGCCGGACCCGTCCAGGACCGACCGGAGGACGGCGATGACGACGGAGGACCGCGGTCTGCCTCCGGTCGCGCCCGCGCGCGGCCGCTCCGCCGGCGTCCGGGACCGGGAGGAGGCGGTCGTCGCCGGGCTGCGCCGGCTCGCGACCGCCCTGGACGACGAGCCGGCGCCCGACTTCCGCGCCGCCTCCCGCGCCCGGCTGGTCGCCATGGCGGCGGTCCGCTCGCCCGAGCCGGCGCGACCGACCGTCGTCCGCCGGCTGCTCGGCGCCCGCGCCGGGGACGGCCCGCCGTCCCGGTGGCGCACCCGGGTGACCGCCGGCATCGCCGGGGCGGCTCTCGCGGTCAGCGCGCTGGGGACCCTGGTGGCCCTGTCCGCCGACGCCCAGCCCGGCGACCTCCTCTACGACCTCAAGCGCGGCACCGAGCAGACCCAGCTCGCACTGGCCGGCGACGACCGCGGACTGACCCTGCTGGAGTTCGCGAGCACCCGCCTCGACGAGCTCGCCGCCGCCCAGGACGACCCGGAGCTGGTCGTGCAGACCCTCGCCACGATGGACGCGCAGACCACCGAGGGCGCGGCCCTGCTGGTCGGCTCCGCCGTCGAGGACGGCGACCCGGCGCCCGCCGACCGGCTGGCGGACTGGAGCGAGCAGCAGGCCGCCGAGCTCGCCGCGCTGCAGCCGGAGCTGCCGACCGTGACCTCGGGGGCGGCCCAGGCCTCGCTGGAGCTGCTCGACGCCGTGCAGGCCCGGGTCGCGGCCGTGCAGGCCGCGCTCGACTGCCCCACGGTCCCGCCGGCCGAGGGCCGCGACGCCCTCGGCCCGGTCCCGGGCATCTGCGCGGCCCCGGCCCCGGTCACCCCGCCGCCGGCGGGGGGCGCCCCGTCGGCCGACCCGGACGCGCCGGCCGGCGACGACCCGGCGGTGCCGCCTCCCCCGCAGCAGACGCCGGCCCCGCAGCCGGGCGGGACGGTGCCGACGCCGGGTGGGGCCGCCACCCCGGGGTCCGGGGGCGGATCGGGCTCGGGCTCCGGATCGGGTCCCGCGGGCGGCGCGCCGTCGACGGGCGCGGGTCCGGCGGTCCCGTCGGTGCCGCTGCCGCTGCCGGGCCCTGGTGGCGGCCTGCTCCCCGTCCCCTCGGTGCCCGGCGGGGGCGGTCCGCCACCGGCGGCGACGCCGACCCTGCCGCCTCCGCTGATCGACCTCCCGCTGCCGGTGTGCGTCTGGCCACTCGTCTGCTGACCGTGCGCACGCCGGTCGGTGGGGCTCACTAGGGTCGCGAGGGGTGAGCCCGCCGGCGGGCTCGGAACCGAGGAGGTCGTCCGTGCCGGTCCTGCCCTTCCGCGGCCGACGGGCCGGGGAGCTGCCCGGCAGCGAGGAGACGCGGGCATCGGTGGCCGGCGCCGCCTCGGCCGCCGCCGCGGAGGTGGAGCCGCCGCCGGCCGTCGTCCCGGACCCGACCGCCGCCGCGTTCTTCGACGTGGACAACACGATGATGATGGGCGCGTCGCTGTTCTGGTTCGCCCGCGGGCTGGCCGCGCGCAAGTACTTCACGGCGCGGGACCTGGCGCGCTTCGCCTGGCAGCAGGCGAAGTTCCGGATGGCCGGCAACGAGAGCGCCGACGACATGCACACCATCCGCGAGAACGCGCTGGCCTTCGTGGCCGGCCGCCAGGTCACCGAGATCGTCGCGGCCGGCGAGGAGATCTACGACGAGCTGATGGCCGACCGCATCTGGGCGGGCACCCGGGTGCTCGCCCAGAAGCACCTGGACGCCGGCCAGCGGGTCTGGCTCGTCACCGCCACCCCGGTCGAGCTGGCGCGCATCATCGCGCACCGGCTGGGGCTCACCGGCGCCCTCGGCACGGTGGCCGAGGTCCGCGACGGCCGGTACACCGGCCGCCTGGTCGGCGAGCTCATGCACGGTGAGGCGAAGGCCGAGGCCGTCCGAGCGCTGGCCCAGCGCGAGGGGCTGGACCTCGCCCGGTGCACCGCCTACAGCGACTCCTCCAACGACCTGCCGATGCTCACGCTCACCGGGACGGCGGTCGCCGTGAACCCGGACACCGAGCTGCGCGCGGTGGCCCGCTCCCGCGGCTGGCAGGTCCGTGACTTCCGGACCGGGCGCAAGGCGGCCAAGATCGGCATCCCGACGCTGGCGGCGGCGGCGCTCTCCGGTGGCGTGGTGGGCGGCACCCTGGCGATCCGCCGCCGGAAGCAGCCGGTGGTCGAGCTGCCGCCGCCTCCCGTCCCCCGCCGCCTCCTCGCCCGGTTGCTCTGAACAGCGGGGGGCCCGGAGGGTCCCCCGACGGGAACGGGACGACGTGGTGGACTGCCCGGCGACGGGCCCGCAGGGTCCTCGGCGGGTGCGGCGGCAGGGCCCGACGCAGGCCGGGACGGCACCTGGCCGCGGTGTGGTCCGGAGGACCGCACCGCCCTCAGAAGACCGAGGGGCGCTTGAGCAGGAGCTGGTAGAGGGACTGCTGGATGGTCTCGCGCACCTGGTCGGTCAGGTTGAACACGAGCATCGGGTCCTCGGCGGCGCCGGGTCCGTAGGAGGCGGTCTCGATCGGCTCGCCGAACGCGATCAGCCACTTCGACGGGAGCGGGACCAGCCCGAGCGGGCCGAGCAGCGGGAAGGTCGGGGTGATCGGCAGGTAGGGCAGGCCGAACAGCCGCGCGGCCGTCTTCGCGTTGCCGATCATCGGGTAGATCTCCTCGGCCCCGACGATCGCGCACGGGACGATGGGCACCCCGGTGCGCAGAGCCGCTGTGACGAAACCGCCCCGGCCGAACCGCTGCAGGGTGTAGCGCTCCTTGAACGGCTTGCCGATGCCCTTGAAGCCCTCGGGGAAGACACCGACGAGTTCCCCGCCGGTGAGCAGCCGCTCGGCGTCCTCGGTGCAGGCCAGGGTGGCGCCGAACTTGCGGGCCATCGCCCCGACGAAGGGCAGCTCGAACACCAGGTCGGCCCCGAGCAGGCGGAACCGGCGCTGTGCGGGGTGGTCGTCGTGCAGGGCGACGGTCGTCATGAGCGCGTCGACGGGCAGCGTGCCGGAGTGGTTCGCCACGACCAGGGCGCCGCCGGTGTCGGGGACGTTCTCCACACCGTGGGTCTCCACCCGGAACCAGCGGTTGAACAGCGGCCGCAGCATCGGCAGCAGCACGTGGTCGGTGAGGTCGGGGTCGAAGCCGAACTCGTCGGTGCCGTACTCCCCGGTCACCCGGCGGCGGAGGAACTCCACCGCCTCGGTCAGCTGCTCGTCCCAGCTCGCGGCCGAGGGCGGCGGCGTGTGCGGCTCGTCGTCGTCGGGCCGCAGCGGGATCACGCGCGCCTCAGGCATCGCGCACCGCCCGCAGGCCGGGTGCCGGCGGGGCCGGCCGGAGCCGCTCCCCCACCGACGCGGCGGTGGAGCCCAGCCGGCCCACCAGGTCCTCCACGCGTCCGGCGACCGAGCCGACGAGCTCGGGCGGGACCACCGGCGGCACCGTGCGCGCGTAGTCGGCCAGCGCCTCGGCGGTGCTGTAGCGGGGGGTGTGGCCGAACTGCGTGCGCAGGACGGTGGTGTCGACGACGCGGCCGAAGTTGAGGAAGCGCATCTGCTCGGGGGAGTAGTCGATGAACCCGAACCGGCGGGTGAGCCGGCCGAGCGAGCCCAGCGTGGGCGAGGGCAGCGGCACCTGGAGCCGGCCGAGGCGGCGGATGACCTGGGAGAGCAGCATCGTCCCCGCGCCCCCGACGTTGACCGTGCCCGTGAAGTCGCCGGTGGTGGCGCGGGTCAGCACGGCGAGGGCGTCGTCCTCGTGCAGGAGCTGCACCCGTGCGTCGTAACCGAGCGCCGTGGGGACGACCGGCATCCGCAGGAAGCCGGTCAGCAGCGAGTCGATGCGCGGTCCGATGAAGTTGGTGAACCGCAGGACGGCGACGCCGACGTCGGGCCGGCGCCGCGCGAAGGAGCGCACGTAGCCCTCGATGTCGAGGCTGTCGCGGGCGAACCCCCCGGAGGGGACCCGGCGGGCCTGCATCGTCTCGGTGAAGACGGCGGGGTCGCGCGGGGAGGCGCCGTAGACGGCGCTGGTCGACTTGAGCACCAGGCGCTGCACGGACGGCGCGCGCTGGCAGGCGGCCAGCAGCTGCATGGTGCCGATGACGTTGAGTTCCTTCATCGGCCCGCGGCCCCCCGACCCGGCCGGGGTGGAGCTGATGTTCATGTGCACGACGGTGTCGACACCGGCCGTGGCGATGACCTTGCCGATCAGCGGGTTGCGGATGTCGGCCCGCACGAACTCGGTGCGGCCCAGCCGGCGGAGCATCTCGGCCGACGGGGGGACGGTGTCCACGCCGATGACCCGGCCGATGGCGGGGTCGTGGGCGAGCTCGGCCGCCAGCGCGCCACCGAGCCACCGGCTCACGCCGGTGACCAGGACGACCGCGGGCGGCACGAGCGTCAGCTCACTTCTTGTTGCGACGCTGGACGCGCGTCTTCTTCAGGAGCTTCCGGTGCTTCTTCTTCGCCATCCGCTTGCGGCGCTTCTTGATGACAGAACCCATGGGGGACTCCCGACGGTCGCGGGCGCGGCGCCGTCCGCCGGCCGGGAGGCCGAGGGGCACCGCGCGGGGTGATCAGCTCGTGTGCGCCCGGGGTCAGCCCGCGGGAACATCTCGCCGAGCGTACCCGGCACCCCCGCGGCGACGCTGCCGCGGGAGCCGGAGACACCCCGTGTGGGTCAGCCACGGACCAGGTGGCCGACCCGGTCCCGTCCGAGGACGGGCCCGGCCTCGTCCCGGGGCTCGCGCCGCGCGGAGCGTGGCGCGAGGAGGACGAGCGTGGCCTCGTCCCGAGGCTCGCGCCGCGCGGAGCGTGGCGCGAGGAGGACGAGGTCCTTACTCAGGCGATGTCGGTGTAGGCGTCGCGCAGGTAGTCCTGCACGGCGCGCTCGGGGACGCGGAAGGACCGGCCGACGCGGACGGCGGAGAGCTCGCCGGCGTGGACGAGGCGGTACACGGTCATCTTCGAGACGCGCATCATGCTGGCGACCTCGGCGACGGTCAGGAAGGTGACCGAGGCGCGGGGCGCGGGCACGGCCGGGCGGCCGACGGGCATGGCGGCCGGGTGCTGCGGGCCGACGGGACGGGCCATGGTGGCGGCCGAGACGGGACGGCCCACGGGCCGGGGAGCGGGCACACCCGGGCGGGCGTACTGCGGGTGCTGCTGGGGGGCGTGGCGCTGGGACATGGTCATGTCTGTCGTCTCCGGACTAGCACGAGTCGGGCGCCGGCTTCCCCACCGGCTACGGGACACGCACGTGCTGATACAGAGAGTAGGGGGACCCGCGTTACGGATGCGACGTATGAAACGGACATGCGGACCGGTCCGTCCTCGGCAGAACTACACCTATGTAGCTCTGTCGACATGTGTCCGGGCGAGTCGCGGGCGACACGTCCCGATCGGGCCGCGCGACCTCCCCACCCGCACCCTCCCGACCCGCTAGCCTCACCCGTTCCCCAGCTCCAGGGAGCGGGCGTGCGCGGCCTCGACCGCGGCGATGAGCGCCGATCGGACGCCGTGCCGTTCCAGCTCCCGGATGGCGGCGATCGTCGTCCCCCCTGGGCTGGTGACCGCCTCGCGCAGCTGCACCGGGTGCTCGCCGGTGTCGCGCATCATCACCGAGGCGCCGAGCGCCGTCTGCACCACGAGGTCCGCGGCCGTGGCGCGCGGCAGGCCGAGCAGGATGCCGGCCTCGACCAGCGCCTCGACGACGTAGAAGAAGTAGGCCGGCCCGCTGCCCGACAGCGCGGTCACCGCGTCCTGCTGCGCCTCGGGCACCCGGCGCACCCGGCCCACCGCGGCGAGGAGCTCCTCGGCCTCGTCCAGGTGCTCCTCGCCGGCGTGCGCGCCCGCGGAGAGCACGCTCATCCCCTCGTCGACCAGGGCCGGGGTGTTGGGCATGACCCGCACGACCGGGACCCCCGCGGGGAGCGCGGCCTCGATGCGGGCGGTCGGCACGCCGGCGGCCACCGAGACGACGAGGTGCCCGTCGTCCACGGAGCCGGCGAGCGCGCCCAGCAGGGTGTCGACGTCCTGCGGCTTGACCGCCAGCACCAGCACCCGCGCGGAAGCCGCGGCCTCCGCCAGTCCGAGCACGGAGACGCCGTACCGGGCGGTGAGCTCCGCGGCCCGCTCCTCGTGCCGCTCGCAGACGACGATGCCCTCGGGGCCACGCCGGCGGACGAGGCCGGACAGCAGCGCCTCGCCCATCTTGCCGCCGCCGACGAGCGCGACCCCGGTCCGGCTCATCGCCCGGCCCCGCAGCGCAGCACCACGCGCACCGTGTGTCCTCCGGCCAGCAGCCGGCGCTGCTCGTCCACCCGCACTCCCTGCTCCATCACGTACTCCCAGGTCTCCGGATCCCGCTGGTTCCAGGCCGCGCGCTCGCCGGCGATCGCCAGCAGCCGCGGGTCGCTCGTGCCCACGCCGGTGTGCCCGCCGGACGCCATCAGGACGTTGAGGCAGCGCACGAACGCCAGGTCGGCGGACCGGCCCCGCCGGCCGACCAGGCGCACCCGACCCCCGGCCAGCGCGCGGCAGGCGTCCTCGGCGCCCGGCGCGGCCGCCGCCACGACCGTCCCCACGCCGGGCAGCCCGGCGCCCAGCGCCCGCACCCGTGCGGGCGGGCCGGCGAGGTCGACCCCGGCGCCGGCGGCGCGCGCCCGCTCGGCCAGGTCCGCCACGGCGGCGTCGGGCAGGTCCCCGGCCGGGACGACGAGGCGGCAGGACGCCGCGAGCCCGGCGGCCGTCACCGCGTCGACCAGGGCGGCCAGCCCGGCGGGTGTGCCGGCGGCGGGCCCGGGCTCGAGGGCCACCGGGTGACCGGCGGCGACCAGTCCGGCCGCCGTCCGCAGCGCGTCGTCCCGGCCGGGCGCGGCCGGGGTCGGCCGGCGTCCGGTCCTCCGGACGAGGTCCTGCCAGGGGGCGCGCACGGCCCGAACGCTAGTGGTGACCAGGCCGGACGGCCCGGGGTGTGCCGTTCCGGACGCCGGGGTAGCCGCCGCCCATGGCGGACGAGCTGAGCGGGATGAGGGTCGCGGTCCTGGCGACCGACGGTGTCGAGCAGGTCGAGCTGGACCGGCCGTGGCAGACGCTGGAGGAGGCCGGCGCCGAGCCGGAGCTGGTCTCCCTGGAGTCCGGCCGGATCACCGCCTACGACCACATCGACAAGGGCGACCAGAAGGACGTCGACACCACCGTGGCCGACGCCGACCCCGACGACTACGCCGCCCTCGTGCTCCCCGGCGGGGTCATCAACGGCGACTTCATCCGCGCCGACGCCGACGCCGTCGCCTTCGTGAAGGCCTTCTTCGACGCAGGCAAGCCGGTGGCGGCGATCTGCCACGCGCCGTGGGTGCTGGTCGAGGCCGACGTCGTCCGCGGCCGCCGGATGACCTCGTGGCCGTCGCTGCAGACCGACCTGCGCAACGCCGGCGCGACCTGGGTCGACGAGGAGGTGGTGGTCGACGGCACGCTCGTGACCAGCCGCAAGCCCGACGACCTCGACGCCTTCGGCGCCGCGATCGTGGAGGTGTTCGCGAAGGCGGAGGCCGAGGCCGACACCGACGAGGACTGAGGTCCGGCCCCCTCGCAGGGGCCGGCGCCGAGCCTGAGAGGGGTGGGGGCAGCGGGGTCCGTCGTCAGGTGCTGCCGAGCAGCGACGCCGCCGGCGCGACGGTGAGCAGGGTGCCGGCGAACACCAGCACGACGATCAGCCGCAGCCCCAGCGCCTCCCCGCCGAAGCGGTGCCGCCACGCGCCGACGGCGCCGACGAGCGCCGTGACGGCCAGCGGGGCGATGACCACGGTGATCCGCGGCAGCTGCTCCCACAGCACGGTGAACAGCAGGTAGATGCCGACACCCGCGGCGAGGGCGACCACCAGCTCGCCGGCGAAGCGGAGCCAGGCCAGCGCACCGCCGGCGGGCTCGTCCTCCAGCAGCGGCGGGTCGTCGTCGCGCACGACCGGGATGGGCCCGGTCGACGGGCCGGCGTCGTCGGCGCCGGGCGCGCCGGGCACGCCCGGCTTGCGGGAGGGGCGCAGCCCCGGGATCGCGGCGGTCGACGGGCCGTCGGAGCCGCGCCCGACCGTGGTCGGGGGCTCGGCGGCAGGCGTGGCGCGGCGGGCCAGCGGGTCGGCGGGCGCCCGGACCCGGGCCTTGACCGGGTCGGCGGGGGCGACCGGCGGGGTCGTGCCGGTGTCGCCGGCGCGGCGTCCGAACGCCGGGCCGTCGGCGACGCGGCCGGTGTCACCGGTGCCGCGGGCGCCGCGCTGGCGGACCGCCGGCTCCTCGCCGATCTCGCCGCGGCGGCGCCGGCCCGTCTTCGGCGACTCGACGCCTGCCTCGCGGAGGATGTCCGCCAGCGACCGACCCCCGGTCTCGGGGTCCCTGCGCGGGTCGGACATCACAGACCTCCCAAGGAGTCCAGCCGCCGGAGGATGACGCCCTCCCGCAGGGCCCACGGACAGATGCGGACGAACGGTACGGCCAGGGAGCGCATCGCCGCGTGCGCCACCACGGCACCGGCCGGGACCTGGTGCGCGCGGTCCGGCGACACGCCCTGCAGCTCGGCCAGCGCGGAGCTCTCGATCCGCGACACGAAGCCGAGCAGCTGCCCGAGCCCGTCGGCGGACAGCTCCCGCGGCACCCGCAGGCCCGCCGAGTAGGGCGCCGCGCCGGTCAGCCGGGCCAGGGTGCGGAACGTCTTGCTGGTCGCGGCGACGAGGTCGGGCGGGCCCACCGCGCGCAGCTTCTTGGCCGCCGGGGCGAGCAGGTCCTCGGCGTGCTCCGCGAGCGCCTCGAGTGCGGCCAGGTCGGGCCGGCCCCCGGTCGCCGCCGCGGGCAGGAAGCGCCGGGTCATGCGTCCGGCGCCCAGGGGCAGGGAGAGCGCGGCCTCCGGGTCCTCGTCGATGCCGGCCGCCAGCTCCAGGGACCCGCCGCCGATGTCGAGCACCAGCAACCGGCCGGCGCTCCAGCCGAACCACCGCCGGACGGCGAGGAAGGTGAGGCGGGCCTCGTCCTCCCCGCTGGTCACGTGCAGGTCGACGCCCGTCTCCGAGCGCACCCGGTCGAGCACCTCCATGCCGTTGCGGGCCTCCCGGATGGCGGAGGTGACCAGGCCGAGCAGCTCCTCGCAGCCCAGCTGCTCGGCCTTCTCGCACGCCTTGCGCACGGCCCTGACCAGGGCCTTCTCCCCCGCCTTGGACAGCATGTCGTCGTCGCCCACGTGCTCGGCCAGCCGCAGCAGCCAGCGGTCGTCGTGGGTGGGGGTGGGGTGCCCGCCGCGGTGGGCGTCGACCACGAGGAGGTGGACGGTGTTCGAGCCGACGTCCAGCACCCCGAGCCGCATGCGGTCAGTCTGCCGGGCGGCCGACCGGGCGGCCGCGCGGGCACCCCGCGCCGGCGCCGTCCCTACCCTGGGGGCGTGCGCCCCGACCACCTCCCCGACGTCCCACCCGAGGTGGACCCGGACTTCGCCCGCGAGTGGCTGGAGTTCCCCGACCCGGCGGACCCGGGCCGGGTGGTCCGTGCCGACCTGACCTGGCTCACGTCGGCCTGGACCTGCGTCTTCGGGCGCGGCTGCGCGGGGGTCGTCGAGGGCCGGGCCGACGACGGCTGCTGCAGCCACGGCGCGTTCTTCAGCGAGGAGGACGACCTGCTGCGGGTCACGGCGGCGGTGGCCGAGCTCACCGACGAGGACTGGCAGCTCGCGCCGGTCGGCCGCGGCGCCTGGACCGAGGAGGACGACGCCGACGACGCCGAGGAGGGCGCCCGCTCCCTGCGCACCCGCCTGGTCGACGGAGCCTGCGTGTTCCTCAACCGCCCCGGCTTCCCCGGCGGCGCCGGCTGCGCGCTGCACCGGATGGCGCTGCGCGAGGACCTGCACCCGCTCACCACGAAGCCCGACGTCTGCTGGCAGCTGCCGGTGCGCCGGGAACAGGAGGTCGTCGACCGTCCGGACGGCACGAAGGTGCTGGTGACGACGCTCGGCGAGTTCGACCGCCGCGGCTGGGGTCCCGGCGGCGCGGACCTGCACTGGTGGTGCACCGGCTCACCCGCGGCCCACGTCTCACTCGAGCCGATGGTCCTCACCTACGCCGCCGAGCTGGTCGCGCTGGTCGGCGCCCCGGCGTACGCCGAGCTCAGGCGGCTGGCCGAGGCCCGGATGGACCAGGGCATGGTCGCCCCGCACCCCGCCAGCCCGGCGCCGCACCACCGCCCGCTGGCGCTGCACGTCCGTCGTCCGGGTGGATCCGAGCCCGCATCCCCGCCCGCGGAGCCGCGGGACCCCTGAGCCGGCCGCCTCCGCCACTACCCTCGCGGCTGACCGACCGGCGGACGAACGGCGAGAGCAGTGACCGAGGAGCACGCGAGCGCGGGCCTCCCCCGGGGCCCGGCCGGCGCGGCGTCCGACAGCGCCCTCCGGACGCTGCTGCGCATCCCGGTCTTCCGCCGGCTGTGGCTGGCCATCACCGTCTCCAGCCTCGGCGACTGGCTGGGCCTGCTCGCCACGACCGCGATGGCCCAGCAGCTCACCCGCGAGGAGTCGCTGGCGGTCCAGGGTGCGGCGATCTCCGGTGTCATCCTCACCCGGCTGCTGCCCGACCTGCTGCTGGCACCGCTGGCCGGGGCGCTGGCCGACAAGCTCGACCGGCGGGTCACCGCGGTCGTCGGCGACCTGCTGGCGCTGTCCCTCTACCTGTCCATCGCCTTCACCTACGAGCTGACCTGGCTCTACGTCGCCCAGTTCCTGGTCGAGGCCGTGGGCCTGTTCACCAACCCGGCCAAGCAGGCCATGCAGGTGGCGATCGTGCCGCGGGAGCGGCTGGCCGTGGCCAACCAGCTCATGCAGTTCTCGATCTACGGCGCCGTCCCGATCGCGGCGCTGCTGTTCGCCCTGCTCTCCACGCTGACCCGCGCGGTCTCCGACGGCTCGGGGGCCGAGCGGTCGGCCATCGTCATCGCGCTGGTCGTCGACGCGCTGACCTACGGGGTGACGGCCTCGACGATCCTGCTGTCCCGCGACCTCATACCCGGGCGGCCGGCCGAACGCAGTGCGGCGACCAACGTCTTCTCCCTGGTCGCGGAGGGCATCTCATTCCTGCGGAGCCAGCCGAACATGCGGGCGCTCTACATCGGCACCGTCGGCGCCTTCGGGGCCGGCGGACTGATCATCGGCGTCGCGCAGCTCTACATCGCCACGCTGCGGGCCGGGCCGGCCGGCTACGGCATCATCTTCGGCACGGTCTTCACCGGGCTGGCGCTGGGCATGCTGGTCGGCCCGCGCATCCTGCCGACGGTCCCCCGGCGCACGCTCTTCGCCCGGGCCATCGGCCTGGCCGGCCTGGCGCTGCTGGTGATGTCCCTGCTGCAGGACTTCGTCCTGGCCACGGCGGCGGCGTTCCTCGTCGGGTTGTTCGCCGGGATGAGCTGGATCATCGGCTACACCCTCATCGGGCTCGAGGTCGAGGACCGGCTGCGCGGGCGGGTGTTCTCCTTCGTCGTCTCCTCCGTGCGGATCGTGCTGCTGCTCGCCGTCGCGGTCGGCCCCGGGCTGGCCGGCACCCTGGGCTCGCACGAGTTCCACATCGGCGACCTCGTCTTCAGCGTCACCGGCCCGGGCCTCACCCTGCTGGTCGGCAGCGCCATCGCGCTCCTGGTGAGCAGCTACGCCACGCGGCAGGTCGCCCCGCGCCACCGCGGGCGCTCCCGGGACCTGCTGCGCCTGCTGTGGGGCAGCTCCGACATCCTCACCGCCAGCCCGCGGTCGACCGGTCTGTTCCTCGTGGTCGAGGGCGCCGACCGCGCGCTGACCCGGCGGTACACCGACGCGCTCGCCGAGGTGGTGCGCGACCGCGGGTGCCCCGTCGTGGTCACCTCCGAGCCCAGCGACACCGACCTCGGCCGCCGGGTCGGCCGGATGCTCTACCCGCCGCGCCCCGCGCCCGGCGCGCACGAGCCCGGCTGGCCCGTGCCGGCCCCGCGGCCGGCCGACGACGGCGGGGACGACGGCGGCGGTCCGCGGGTGGAGGCCTACACCGCGGCGCTGCTGGCGGCCGCCGACCGCGCCGAGCACGTGGCCACGGTCATCCGGCCGGCCCTGGCCGCCGAGCAGGTGGTGATCAGCGCCCACTACGTCGACGCCTCGATGGCCTTCCACGGCGCGGGGCAGGGCCTGGACGCCGACCGCATCCTGCGGACGTCGATGTGGGCGACCCGCAACCTGCTGCCGGACCTGACCGTGGTCGTCGACGCGCCGGTCACCGAGGCCCCGGCCGACGCCGACCCGGACGCGGTGCGCCGGGCCTTCCTCGACCGCGCCGAGGCCGCGCCGGACCGCTACGTCGTCGTCCCCGGGGAGCAGCTCCTGCTGGCCGAGCGGGCCGGCGGCACGCGGCTGGTCTCCCCGGCGGTGCAGGCGCGGGTCGCCGCCCTGCTCGGCCTGCGCTTCCCGCGCGGCACGGACGAGCCACCCGCGGGGACGCCCGACGTGACGGTGCCGCCTGTCGACGACTCCGGCTCCGCTGCAGGAGCCCGCGCCGAGCTCGCGAGGCGCGGGGGGCAGCGGGGGCCGTGATCAGGCGGCGGCGTCGTCCACCCGGCGGTCCCGGGCGTGGACGGTGCGGAACGTCTGCCGGTAGGCGCGCGGGGACACCCCGCGGCGGCGGGCGAACTGGTCGCGGAAGCCGGCGGCGGTGCCGAAGCCGACCAGCCTGGCGATCTCCTCGATCGAGGCGTCGCTGTCCTCCAGCAGCGCCTCCGCGGCGGCCAGCCGCTGGGCCAGCAGCCAGGCGTGCGGCGTGGTGCCGGTGGTCGCCTTGAACCGGCGGGCGAAGCTGCGCGGGCTCATCAGCGCCCGGCGGGCCAGCGCGTCGACGCTGATGTCCTCGGCCAGGTGGGCGACGGCCCACTCCAGGACGACGCCGAGCCGGTCGTCCTCGCAGGCGGCCACCGGCGCGTCGATGAACTGGGCCTGGCCGCCGTCGCGGTGCGGCGGCACGACCATCTCCCGGGCCAGCGCGTTGGCCGCCGCGGCACCCCACTCGCGGCGCACCAGGTGCAGCATCGCGTCGACGCCGGCCGCCGTGCCGGCCCCGGTGATGATCTGGCCGCAGTCGACGTAGAGCACCGCCGGGTCGACGTCGACGGCCGGGTAGCGGGCGGCCAGCTCGCCGGCGTACTTCCAGTGCGTCGTGGCCCGGCAGCCGTCGAGCAGCCCCGCGGCCGCGACGGCGAACGCGCCGGTGCAGTGGCTGATGATCGTGGCGCCGCGGGCGTGGGCGGCGCGCAGCGCGTCGAGGAGCGCGTCCGGAGGCGTGTCGCGCATGCCCTCCCAGGCGGTCATCAGCAGGACGTCGGACTCCGCCAGCCGCTCGAAGCCGTGCTCGACCGTGATCGGCAGCCCGGTGTCGGTGCGGACGATCCCCGGCCGGTCGCTGACCAGGGCGAAGTCGAACCGCGGCAGGCCCATGTGGGTGCGGTCGTAGCCGAACACCTCGGCGGCCACACCGAGGCCGAAGGCGCCCACCAGGCGGTCGGCGACGATGGCGCTGACGACGACGGGCCGCTGCGTGTCGGTCATGGGGACACTATGGCAGGAATGACGCGATACGTGTCACCCCGGCCACTCGTCCCGGCGGCGCCCGCGGGACACGCTGTCCGCATGTTGCTGATCACCTGCCCCGTCACACGGACCGACGAGCTCGTCGCCGACCGGCGCATCCGGTCGGTCACCAACCACCCGACGCACGTGGCCATGGGCGTGGAGTGCCCGGCCTGCGGCAGCGTCCACGTCTACCGGACCGGCCGGCGCTGGGAGGAGGCCCGCCGCCGGGTCGCCGAGGCCGCCACGTCCGGCACCGCCCGCGCCGCCACCGCAGCAGCGACCGCCGCCTCCGCTCGCGCTGCGCAGGAGCTCACCCGCGCCTAGCATCGAACACATGAGCGAATCGACCGTCAACAGCGGCCAGCCCGGCGACCCGACCGCGGAGAAGGACCCGAAGGACTGGGTGACCGGCGACGAGCCGGCCACCGGTGCGCAGAAGAGCTACCTGAACACCCTCGCCCGCCAGGCGGGCGAGGAGGTGCCCGACGACATCACCAAGGCCGACGCCTCGATGAAGATCGACGAGCTCCAGGAGGAGACCGGCCGGGGCCAGTAGCCCCGGCCGGTCGCCTCAGGCCTCGAACTTGTAGCCGAGGCCGCGGACGGTCACGAGGTGCTCGGGGTTGGCCGGGTCCGGCTCGATCTTCGCCCGCAGCCGCTTGACGTGGACGTCGAGCGTCTTGGTGTCGCCGACGTAGTCGGAACCCCAGATGCGGTCGATGAGCTGGGCCCGGGTCAGCACCCGTCCCGCGTTGCGCAGCAGCAGCTCGAGCAGGTCGAACTCCTTGAGCGGCAGCGAGACGGGGCGGCCGTCGACCGAGACCACGTGCCGGTCGACGTCCATCCGCACCGGTCCCGCCTCGAGCGCGCCGTCGGCGGTCGTCTCGGGCTCGCCACGGCGGCGCAGCACCGCGCGGATGCGGGCGACGAGCTCGCGCGCGGAGTACGGCTTGGTCACGTAGTCGTCGGCCCCGAGCTCCAGGCCGACGACCTTGTCGATCTCGCCGTCCTTGGCCGTCAGCATGATGATCGGCACGTTGCTGCGGCTGCGCAGCGTCCGGCACACCTCGGTGCCGGGCAGGCCCGGCAGCATCAGGTCGAGCAGGACGATGTCGGCTCCCTGCCGGTCGAACTCGTCCAGCGCCTGCGGCCCGGTCGACGCGACGACCGCGTCGAAGCCCTCCCGCCGCAGCATGTAGGACAACGCGTCGGAGAAGGACTCCTCGTCCTCCACCACGAGCACCCGGGTCATGACCGTCCTTCCGTGGGTCCGCCGGCTCGGGAGACGGCGGACGGGGGTGAACCGGGGCCGGGGGCCCCGGGAGCCGGCGCGCCGTCGGGCGCGGAGTCGGAGGCGTCCCGGCTCCCGGCCGGGAGCTCGGCGGCGGCCGCCAGCGGGATGCGCAGGGTGAAGGTGGACCCGAGGCCCTCCTCGCTCCACACGCTGACGGAACCGCCGTGGTTGCTGGCCACGTGCTTGACGATCGCCAGCCCGAGGCCCGTGCCTCCGGTGCTGGAGGCACGGGACTGGTCGACCCGGTAGAAGCGCTCGAAGACGCGGGAGCGGTCCTCGCGGGGGATGCCGATCCCGCTGTCGGTCACCGCGATCTCGGCGAAGCCCGACCGTGCGCGGGCGGCCACGGCGATGCGGGTGCCCTCGGGGCTGTAGGTCACCGCGTTGGCCAGCAGGTTGGTGACCGCCGTGGCCAGCTGCGCCTCCACGCCGCGGACGACGAGCCCGCGCTCGCCGCCCACGACGATGTCGATCCGCTTGGCCGCGGCGGCGAGGTTGGTGCGGTCGGCCGCCTCGTGCAGCACGGTGTCGACGTCCACCGGGACGAGCTCGGGCAGCGGCTCGCCGCCCTGCAGGCGGGAGAGGTCGATCAGCTCGCGGACCAGGCGAGCGAGCCGGTCGGCCTCGTGCGACATCCGGGCGGCGAAGCGCTGGACCGTCCCGGGGTCGTCGGCCGCGTCCTGCACCGCCTCGGCGAGCAGGGCCAGCGCCCCGACCGGCGTCTTCAGCTCGTGCCCGACGTTGGCGACGAAGTCCCGGCGGACCTCCTCCACCCGCCGCGTCTCCGTCACGTCCTGCAGCACCAGGGCCACCGGGCCGGGGACCGGGGCGGGGCCGCTCTCCAGGCGGACGCCGTGCACGCCCACCAGCCGGGGCCCGGAGCCGACCAGGTCGCCGGGCAGGGAGACGTCGGCGCGGCGGCTGCCGCCGTCGCGGACCTCGCGGACCACCTTCAGCAGCTCCGGCACCAGCAGGCGGGTGCCGCGGACGATGCCCAGCGCCCGCGCCGCGGGGTTGGCCAGGACGACGGACTCGTCGAGGTCGAGGACGACGACGGCCGGGTCCATGAGGTCGACCAGGCGGCGGGCGAGCAGCTGCTCGAGCGTGGGGTCGGGCTGGACCCGCACCGGCTCCTCGGCCAGGCGACGGCGCGTCGCGACGACGGCCACGACGAGGACGATCCCCACGACGAGGCCGGTCACGAAGGCGACCGACGGGCTCACGCGGCCGATGCTAGGCCGGGTCGATCTCCCGTCATCCCCCGTGCGAGTGGTGCCGCGACGCCGCACGGGGACTGTTCACCGCCCGGAGTCCCCGCGTTCACCTCAGGGGCCGGGCGGCGTCGTGGAGCCGGGCCTACCCTCGGGGCCCGGAACGGCGCACACCGGAACCCACGGCGCGCGCCCAGGACTGCCCCGGTCCGGACACGGGCCGACGAGGAGGGACCAGTCGTGCGCGAGCACTACCGCGAGGAACTCGAGGACATCAACTCCTGCCTGGTCGAGATGGCGAACTCCGTCGGCTCGGCGATGAGCACGGCCACCACGGCCCTCCTCGACGCCGACGTCGCGCTCGCCGACCGCGTCATCACCGGCGACGAGCACATCGACCTGGTGCGGGAGAGCATCGAGCAGCGCTGCTTCGCCCTGCTGGCGCGGCAGCAGCCGGTCGCCACCGACCTGCGCACGGTCACCGCCGCCATGCGGATCGTCGCCGACCTCGAGCGGATGGGCGACCTCGCCGTCCACGTGGCGAAGGTGGCGCGGATGCGCTTCCCCGACCCCGCCGTGCCCCAGGAGGTGCGGCCGCTCTTCCTCGAGGCCGGCCACATCGCCGAGAGCCTGGTGAGCAAGACCGCCACAGTCATCGCCAAGCTCGACGTCGACGCCGCCACCCAGCTCGAGGCCGAGGACGACCTCATGGACCGGGTGCATCGGCAGCTGTTCGCCGAGCTGCTGTCGGACAGCTGGCCGCACGGCATGGAGCAGGCCATCGACATCACCCTGCTCGGCCGGTACTACGAGCGCTTCGCCGACCACGCGGTCAGCGTCGCCCGCCGCGTCGTCTACCTGGTGACCGGCGAGATGGAGATGCGCTCCGTCTGACGTCGGCCTCCGGCCGACACCGCGGCCAGGTGCCGTTCCCCTGCCACATCGCAGCCCTCCGGGCTGCACCGCGGCCACGTGCCGTCCCGACCTGCGCTGAGCGACGCCCGTCGTCCCTCGGGGGACCCTCCGGGCCCCCGCTCCGGACGACACAGGGTCACGCCCCGCCTCGGGGACCCTCCGGGCCCCACTCGGCGGGACGTCGCTACTTCTTGCCCTGGTTCTTGACGGCCTCGATCGCCGCGGCCGCCGCCTCGGGGTCGAGGTACTCGCCGCCGGGCTTGGTCGGGCGCAGGTCGTCGTCGAGGTCGTAGCGCAGCGGCACGCCGGTGGGGATGTTGAGGCCGACGACCTCGTCCTCGCCCATGCCGTCGAGGTGCTTCACCAGCGCCCGCAGGCTGTTGCCGTGCGCGGCCACCAGCACGGTGAGGCCCGCCCGCAGGTCCGGGACGACGGCGTCGTACCAGTACGGCAGCATCCGGACGACGACGTCGGCCAGGCACTCGGTGGCCGGGCGCACCTCCGGCGGCAGCATCGCGTAGCGCGCGTCGCCGTCCTGGCTGTACTCGCTGCCGGGCTCGATCGGCGGCGGCGGGGTGCTGTACGAGCGGCGCCAGGTCGTGAACTGCTCCTCGCCGTACTCGGCGAGGGTGGCCGCCTTGTCCTTGCCCTGCAGGGCGCCGTAGTGGCGCTCGTTCAGCCGCCACGAGCGCTTCACCGGGATCCACTGCCGGTCGGCGGCGGCCAGGGCCAGCTCGGCGGTGGTGATCGCCCGCTTGAGCACCGAGGTGTGCGCGACGTCGGGCAGCAGGCCCGTCTCGACGAGCAGCTCACCGCCGCGGGCGGCCTCGGCGCGGCCCTTCTCCGACAGGGGCACGTCGACCCAGCCGGTGAAGAGGTTGGCCTTGTTCCACTCGCTCTCGCCGTGGCGGAGCAGCACCAGGGTCCCGGTCACGGCGCCCATCCTGCCGGACGGGCACGGCCCCGCTGCAGGGTCCCGCCGCGAGCTCGCGAGCGGTGGGGGTCGGGGCTCACTCGGTGAGCGCGGGCCAGACCAGCCAGAGCTCGTACAGCGCCGGTGGCAGGAGACCGGCGAGCAGCCACGGGCTGAGCACCCGTCGCCCCGCCGTCCACCGGACCGTGGCGACCAGCGCCACGCTGGAGACGACGCCGAGCCCGAGCCAGAACGCGACCGCGGCGCCGTCGGGGGCCAGGAACTGGGCGAAGACCAGCTGCACGGCGCACAGCAGCATCGGGTAGACGAGGCCCGAGGCCCCGACCACGCCCACCAGCACCCGGAGGTGCCGCTCCTGCACGGTGCTGTCCCGCATCGCCCTCACGCTAACCGCGTGCGACGGGCGCCGCCCGGCTCAGGAGCCGGTCGCCGGCCCCGGTCCGGTGCGCCGGGTGGGGTCGGCGAAGTCGGCGAAGGCCTCGAGGTTGCGCAGCGACTCCCCGCGCCGCACCCGCCAGGCCCACTCCCGCTTGATGGAGGTGCCGAACCCGATCTCGAGCATGGTGTTGAAGTGGTCGTCGGCGTAGCTGAGCACCGCGCCGAGGACCCGGTCGAGCTCCTCGGCGGTCACGGCCGCGTGCGGCAGCCGGCCGGTCAGGTACACGTCGCCGACGGCGTCGATGGAGAACGCCACCCCGTACATGCGCGCGTTGTGCTGCAGCAGGTAGGTCCACAGCTGCTCGCGGTTCTCGTCGGGCTGGCGGCAGACGAACGCCTCCACCCGCAGGGCGTGCTCCCCCACGATCAGCCCGCAGACGGTCTTGAGCTTCTTGGTGCCCGGCAGGTCGACCAGCCAGTGCCCCGGCGACGGGTGCTCGTGCACCAGCTCGTTGTCCCGCAGCGTCGCGTCGATGACGGCGTCGAGCTCCTCGAGGCTGCGCCGCGTCGCGCCGCCGTCCGCCGCGCTCACCGGGCCACCTGGGCGCCGGCGACCGCCCGCAGCCCGCCGCTGCGGCGGCGCGCTCCGCCGGCCATCTCCGTGGCCGCCGCCGTGTAGGCCTCGACGAGGGAGTCGGCGGTGCGGTCCCACGAGAAGGCGGCCGCGTGCCGGCGGGCCCCGGCGGAGAGCAGCTCCCGGCGGCCGAGCACCGCGCCGACGGCGGCGGCGTAGTCGGCCGGGTCCCGGCCGTCGACCAGCACGCCGGAGACGCCGTCGCGCACCGCCGTCCGCAGGCCGCCGACCGCCGCCGCCACGACAGGCGTGCCGCAGGCCTGCGCCTCCAGCGCGACCAGCCCGAAGGACTCGTTGTGGCTGGGCACGACGGCGACGTCCGCGGCGCGGTAGTGCTCGGCCAGCCGGTCGGGCGGCTGCGGGGGCAGGAACCGCACGAGGTCGGCGATGCCGAGGGAGACCGCCTGCTCCTGCAGCTGCCGGGGCGCCTCCAGGCCGGAGCCGCTGGGCGCGCCGACCACCTGGACGTGCAGCCGGCCGCGCAGCGCCGGGTCCTCGGCGAGCATCCGCGCCGCCGTCTCCAGCAGCAGGTCGGGCGCCTTGAGCGGCTGGATGCGGCCGACGAAGAGCAGGACGACGGCGTCCTCCGGCAGGCCCACCGCCCGGCGGGCCGCGGCGCGGTCGCTGGGCCGGAACCGGTCGAGGTCGACGCCGGGCGGGACGACGAGCGTGCGGCGCGGGTCGGCGCCGTAGTGCTCGACGAGCTGGCGGGCCTCGTCCTCGGTGTTGGCGATGAGCCGGTCGGCCTCGGCGACCACCTGCTCCTCGCCGATGACGCGGGCCCGCGGCTCGGGCCGGTCACCGGCGGCCAGCGCCGCGTTCTTGACCTTCGCGAGGGTGTGCGCGCTGTGGATCAGCGGCACGCTCCACCGGTCCCGGGCCAGCCAGCCGACCTGGCCGGACAGCCAGTAGTGGGAGTGGACGACGTCGTAGTGCCCGGGCTCGTGCTGGGCCTCCTCGCGCAGCACCGCGGCGGTGAACGCGCACAGCTGGCCGGGCAGCTCCTCCTTGCCCAGCCCCTCGAACGGCCCGGCGGTGACGTGGCGGACGAGCACCCCCGGGCTCATCTCCACCACCGGCGGCAGGTCGCTGGAGGTCGCGCGGGTGAAGACGTCGACGGCGATGCCGCGGGCGGCCAGCCGGCGGGAGACCTCGACGATGTAGACGTTCATGCCGCCGGCGTCGCCGGCGCCGGGCTGGTCGAGCGGGCTGGTGTGCACCGACAGCGTGGCCACCCGGTGCAGCGGGCCCGGGGTGTGCAGGCGGCCGACCACGCGGAGGACCTCCCTGCCCGGACCCGACGACTGGATCGTGTTCACGGGGGTCCGGCGGGACACCCCTGTCGACCTCCCATCCTGCAACAGCGCCAGGATGGGGGCATGTCCGGTCCGTCACACGCAGCCCAGTCGCGCGGCTCCGGTCGCACCGCCGTCGTCACCGGGGCCTCGAGCGGCATCGGCGCCGCCACCGCCGAGCGGCTCGCCGCCGAGGGGTTCGACGTCGTCCTCGGCGCGCGCCGGCTCGACCGGCTCACGGCCCTGGCCGAGCGGATCGGCGCGCGGGCGCTGCCGCTGGACGTGACCGACCCGGCGTCGGTCGAGGCGTTCGTCGCGGCGCTGGACCGGGTCGACGTCCTGGTCAACAACGCCGGCGGCGCGTTCGACGCCAAGCCGGTCGCCGAGGCCGACCTGGACTCATGGCAGCGCTCCTTCGACGTGAACGTGCTCGGCACGGTGCGGCTCACCAAGGCGCTGCTGCCGGCGCTGCGGGCCTCCGGCGCCGGCGACGTCCTGTTCGTCGGCTCGACCGCGGGGCTGGTCAGCTACGAGGGCGGGGCCTCCTACACGGCGGCCAAGCACGGGGTGCACACGCTGGCCGAGACGCTGCGGCTGGAGCTGGTCGGCGAGCCGGTGCGGGTGATCGAGATCGCGCCGGGGATGGTGCGCACCGAGGAGTTCGCCCTCAACCGCACGGGCTCGGCCGACGCCGCCGCGGCGGTGTACCGGGGGGTGCGCGAGCCGCTGGTCGCCGAGGACGTCGCCGACTGCATCGCCTGGACGCTCACCCGCCCGCACCACGTGAACGTGGACCTGCTCGTCGTCCGGCCGCGGGCGCAGGCCGCCCAGCACAAGGTCCACCGCGACGGGTGAGTGGAGTGTGTCGAGCGAGGTCTCCTCGCTCGACACACTCCATCACGGGTGGACGGCGGTCGGTTCGCGCTCCAGGTGCACGCCGAAGCGCTCCTCGACGGCGGCGACGACCTCGGCGGCGAAGGCCAGCAGCTCGGTGGCGGTCGCACCGGGCTCGGTGGTCAGCGCCAGGCTGTGCCGCGGGGAGGTGCCCACCCGGCCGCGGCGGGTGCCCTTGCCGTAGCCGGCCGACTGCACCAGCCAGGCGGCCGACAGCTTCACGTGGCCGTCGCCGGCCGGCCAGCTCGGGCAACCCTCGACGGCGCGCTCGGCGGGCACCACGGGGTTGGTGAAGAACGAGCCGGCGCTGCGGGTGTCGGGGTCGGCCGGGTCCCACACCATGCCCTTTCCGCGGCGCAGCCCGAGGACGGCCTCGCGGACGGCGGCCAGCGGCGCGGTCTCCCCCAGCTGCACGTCCAGGGCCCGCGCGAGCTCCGCGTACCCGACCGGCCGGGAGACCGCCGACGGCGTCAGCGCGAAGCCGACGGTGAGGACGACGAACCGGCCGGGCTCCCGCTTGAGCCGGCTGTCGCGGTAGGCGAAGCCGCAGTCGGCGTTGGTCAGCGTGCGCTCGCGGCCCTCGGCGCGGTCCCACACCCGCACCGTCGTGACGACCTGCGCGACCTCCTGGCCGTAGGCGCCGACGTTCTGCACCGGGGTCGCGCCGGTCGACCCGGGGATGCCGGCCAGCGCCTCGATGCCGGCCAGGCCGGTGGAGACGGTGTGCGCGACCAGGTCCTCCCACGGCTCCCCGGCCTGGACCACCAGCTCGGTGCCGCCCTCGACCTCGCGGCGCTCGACCCCGCGGGAGCGCACCAGGACGACGTCGCCGGGCCACCCCTCGTCCGGCGCGACCACGTTGGAGCCGCCGCCGAGCAGCAGCAGCGGGCGGCCGGCCTCGTCGGCGTCGCGCACGGCGGCGACGAGCTCACCGGCGTCGGCGACCTCCACCAGCCGCGCGGCCGGCCCGCCGACCCCGAGGGTGGTGAGCGCGGCGAGGGGGACGTCGGAGCGGACCTGCACGCCCCCACGCTAACCGCGACTACCCTCGGGACCGGTGAGCGAGGCGAGCGGGGGCGACCACAAGCGCCGCGCCGTCCTCCCGGAGACCCCGCGCAAGGCCGAGCCGCGGCTGGCCGCCGGCCGGGCCCGCGCGCTCGGCCTGCCCACCCGGGGCACCACGAACGCCAACCGGCTGCGCCGGGTGGACCGCTGGCTGGTCGCCACCCAGGTGCCGCGGCTGCGCGACGCCGCCGTCCCGCTGGTCGTCGACCTCGGCTACGGCGCCTCCGCCGTGACCACCGTCGAGCTCGCCGAGCGGCTGGGGCCCTCGGTGCCCGGCCTGCAGGTCGTCGGCCTGGAGATCGACCCCGAGCGCGTCGCCGCGGTGGCCGCCGACCGCGACCCGCCGCGGCTGGACTTCCGGCTGGGCGGCTTCGAGCTGGCCGGCCTGCGCCCGGTGCTGGTGCGCGCGTTCAACGTGCTGCGCCAGTACGACGAGGAGTCCGCGGCCCGCGCCTGGGAGACGACGTGCGCCGCGCTCGCCCCGGGCGGCCTGCTCGTGGAGGGCACCTGCGACGAGTGGGGACGGCGCTCGGCCTGGGTCGCGCTGGACGCCGGCGGCCCGCTCACCCTGACCCTCGCCGCGCGCGTCGCGGACCTGGACCGCCCCTCCGACCTGGCCGAGCGGCTGCCCAAGGCGCTGATCCACCACAACGTGCCCGGCGAGCCGGTGCACGAGTTCCTGCGCGCCTTCGACGCCGCGTGGGCCGCCGCGGCGGGGTTGTCGGCGTTCGGCCCCCGGCAGCGCTGGGCCGCCGCCGCCCAGACGCTGGCCGACTCCGGCTGGCCGCTGGTCGGGTCCACGCGCCGGTGGCGCGACGGCGAGGTCACCGTCCGCTGGTCGGCCGTGGCGCCGCGGACGCCCGCGTGAGCCGCCGCACGGTCGAGCCGCCGCCACCGCCGGGCCGGGTGCCCGTGGCCGGGGGCGTCGCGGAGCTGCTCGGCGACGCCGACCGGGACGGCGCCTGGGTGCTGCTCGTCGACGACACCCCGCAGTCCCACGTCGACCTCGCCGACCCGACGCACCTGGAGTTCGAGTACGTGCGGCGGATGGGGCACGTGCTCGACACCGCCGCGCCCGAGGGGAGCCCCCTGGACGTGCTGCACCTGGGCGGCGGCGCGCTGACCCTGGCGCGCTACGTGGCGGTGACCCGGCCGGGGTCGCGCCAGCGGGTGGTGGAGGTCGACGAGCCGCTCACCGAGCTGGTCCGCGCGCACCTGCCGCTGCCCCGCGGCGCCCGGGTGCGGGTCCGCGCCGCCGACGCGCGGGCGGGCCTGGCGGCCACGCACGCGGCCAGCAGCGACGTCGTCGTGTGCGACGTGTTCGCCGGCGCGCGGACGCCGGCGCACCTCACCACGGTGGAGTTCGCCGCCGACGTGCACCGGGTGCTGCGACCGGGCGGCGTCTACGTGGCGAACGTGGCCGACGGCCCGCCCCTGCGCTTCGCCCGCGGCCAGGTGGCGACCCTGCGGGCGGTGTTCGCGGAGGTCTGCCTGGTGGCCGAGCCGGGGACGTTCCGCGGCCGCCGCTTCGGCAACCTGGTGGCGGTGGCGTCGGACGCGCCGCTGCCGGTGGCGGCGCTGACCCGGCGGTGCGCCGGGGACCCGATGCCCGCCCGGGTGGTGGACGGCGCCGACCTCGACCGCTTCGCCGGGGACGCGCGGCCGGTGACCGACGCCGAGGCGGCGCCCTCGCCCGAGCCGCCGCCCGGGGTCTTCAGCCGCTGAGCAGGCCGCGGACGCCGTAGCCTCGGACCATGACGGCTCCCGCACCCCTGCTCCGCCGCGACGTCCGCAACAAGAGGCTCGGCGGGGTCTGCGCCGGGATCGCCCGCCGCTACGGGTTGTCCACGGGCGGCCTGCGGCTGGCCTTCGTGCTCTCCTGCGTGCTCCCCGGCCCGCAGATCGTCGCCTACCTCGTGCTGTGGGCGGTCATCCCCGCCGGGTGAGGACCCAACTGCCGCCCACCGCTCACGAGCTCGCGGCGGGCCCCTGCAGCCGGGCCGGGACGGTCGCCGTCACCAGCCGGTGTTGCCCCGGCGCAGGCCGCGGACGGCCGGGCGCACGTCGACCAGGTAGACGATCGCGGCGATGACCGCCGGCAGCCCGAGGAACGTCATCGGGCCCATGAGGTAGAGGACCAGCGCGGCGGCGGCGGTGATGCCCACCCAGGCCGGCTTGGTGAGCTTGCCGGCGGCGACGTAGCCGGGGGCCGGACGGACCACGGCGTCGACGAGGGCCCAGATCGCGAGCGCGAGGGTCCCGTAGTACAGCGCGACGTACACGAGGCCCTGGAACTCCATGGCGGGAGCGTACTCGCGTCAGGCATCCTCCCGCGGCCGTGCGCGGGGAGGCCGACCCGCCCGGGGGGCGCCCGGTCGCGGACGCGACAGGGCCCCGGAGCGCGACTGCAGCTCCGGGGCCCTGGTCGTGTCCCGGCGGTGGGCCGGGGGTCAGCGCGTCACGCCGAGGGGTCGGCCTTCTTCGCCGAGCGGGCGCGGGTCACGCGGGCCGAGGTGGTGGTGGCCTTGGCGCGGGCCGGGGTGGTCCGCTTGCGCGCCGGCTTGGCGGCGGGCTCCTCGGCGGCCTCGAGGCCGGCCTTGGCGGAGTCGGCGGCCTCGTCGACGGCGGTCTCGGCCTTGGCGGCGACCTTGGTGGCCTTCGCCGCGGTCTTCTGCGCGACCGAGGTCACCTTGTCCGACGCCTCGGCGACGGTCTCGGCGCCCTCCTCGAGCACGTCCTCCAGGGCGTCCTCGACGGCGTCGACGGCACGCTCGGCGCGGCCCACGACCTTGCGGAAGGCCGGCTGGCGGCGCAGCTCGTCGACGACGCCGGCGCCGCGCTCGGCCAGGGTCTCCAGCGTGCTGGCGGCCTGGGTGCGGGCGGTGTCGACCAGGCCGGTCACGGTGGCGCGCACGGTCTCGGGCTTCACGAACCCGCCGAACTGCACGGCGGTGGTGCGGGCGGTCTGCACGGCGCCGCGGGCGCGGCCGGCGGCCTGCTCGGCGCGGGCGCGGGCCTCCTTGGCGGCCAGGTCGGCCTGGACCTGCGCCTCGCCGGGGAGGGCCTCGGCGCGGGTGCGCAGCTGGCCGACGACGGCGCGGGCGCGCTCGACGGCCAGGTCGCCGGCGCCGATGGTGGCGAGCAGCTGGGTCTTGTAGGCCTCCAGCGCCTTCTCGCCGTAGGTCTTCAGGGTCTCGGTGGTGGTGCTCATGCCGACTCCTCCGTGGGGTCAGGGGTGGGGGTCTTCTGGCTGGCGGCGTGCTCGCGGACGTAGGTCTCGTACAGCTCGAGCAGCACGGCCCGGTGCCGCTCGGAGAGCGCCTCGTCGGCGCGGATGGCGGCGACCGTGTCCGGGTTGCCCGACCGGCGGTCGAGGATCCCGGCCTGCTCGTAGAGCGTCTCCGCCGAGATCCGCAGGCCCTTGGCGATGGACGCGAGGATCTCCGCCGACGGCTTGCGCAGACCCCGCTCGACCTGCGAGAGGTAGGGGTTGCTCACCCCGGCGGTGCGGGCGAGCTCGCGGAGCGACACCCGGGCGGCGTTGCGCTGCTCCCGGATGAAGTCCCCGACCTGGGAGCCGGTCGCCGTGACCTCCGACTTCGAGGCGGCCACCGTCTCCGCGACGCTGCCCGCGAGCTGGTCCACCTTCTCGCGCACGGTGGACACCTGCCCGCGGACGAACTCGCTCGGTGTCTGCACGGGTACGACGCTAGCCGCGGGTGCTAGCTGCTGCAAGCGGAGCAGCTAGCACCCGGCCGTGAACCGCCTCACATGCGGCGGTTCGGCTTCAGCCGGCCAGCGCCGCCGCCGCGCGGACCTCCCCCACGACGCCGTCCCCGCCGGTCACCGGCGTGACGACCCAGGTCGCGAGGCTGTCCGCCGGCACGCCCAGGCGGCGCAGGCCCGCCGCCAGCGCGGGGGTGCGGCCCCGGTCGCCGCCGTCGTCCAGCTTGAGCGCGACGGCGCCACGGCCGGGCAGCGCGGCCACGTGGACGCCGTCCGCCCCGCCCTTGACCAGCAGGCCGGGGACGGCCGACATCAGGTCGGTGTCCTCCCGGCCTGTGCCGGCGACCTGCCAGGGCTCGGCGCGCATGGCGTCGGCGACCCGCCGGCCGGGCGTGCCGTCGGGCGCCTGCACCAGCGAGAGCACGCCCCGGGCCAGCCCCGTGAGCGACAGGGCGTGCTGCGGCGCGCCGCAGCCGTCGACGACGACGGCGGTCACCGGTTCGCCGGCGGCCTCGCCCAGGCGCGCCTCGATGGCCTGCTGCAGCGGGTGGTCCCGCGCCAGGTACCCCTCGGTCGGCCACCCGGCGGCGACGCAGGCGGCGAGCATCGCGGCGTGCTTGCCCGAGCAGTTCATGGCCAGCCGCTCGGGGGCGCGGCCGGCGGTCAGCCAGCCGGCGCGGGTGCCCTCGTGGGAGGGCAGCGCCGGCGGGCAGCCCAGCGCGTCCGGCGCGAGGCCGGCGGCGGCGAGGATGCCGGCGGCCAGGTCGCGGTGGCCGTCCTCACCGGAGTGCGAGCCGGCCGCGACGGCGAGCTCCGCGGCCGAGCGCGGCGCCCAGCCCGCGTCGAGGTAGGTGGTGGCCTGCACCGGCTTGTTCGACGAGCGCGGCAGCACCGGCCGGCCGGTGTCCCCGGCGGCGGAGACGACCTCGCCGTCGGGCGCGAGGACGACGAGCGCCCCGCGGTGCACCGACTCCAGGAAGCCCGACCGCCAGACCTCGACGAGGACCGGGTTGTCCGGCCACGTGCTCATCCGGCCCCCGTGCAGGGGCCCGCCGCGAGCGGAGCGAGTGGTGGGGAGCACGGGGGTCCTTCCACCTCGTTCAGTGTCTGCCTTCGTCGGCGAGCAGCGCGGCGACGTCGGCCTCGCCGTTGCGGTAGCGGCGGGCCAGCTCGCCGGCCAGCCCGTCCATGACCTGCTGGACGCCGCGGCGGCGCTCCGACAGCGACCCCTCGGCCGCGGCCAGCGCGCGGGCGGCGCCCTCGAGGTCGGCGTCCGGCAGCTCGCCGATCGCCAGCAGGTCGACCCCCGGCGTCAGCGCGTTGACCCAGGACTCGTACTCCTCCGGCGCGGCCGGCTGCACGGTCTGGTGCCGCCCGAGGCCGTGCGCGGGCCCGCGGCCCTTCTCGGCGAGGATCTCCGGCAGCAGGTCCAGCAGGGAGCGGCCGTCGTGCTCGGCGCGGCGCTGCAGCTCCCGCCGGACGATGTCCAGCCGGCCCTGCAGCAGCCGCCGCGTGTAGGAGAGGTTGACCTCCTCCTGCTCGGCCTGGCGGCGCAGCCGGCGGACCTCGGCCATCGAGCTCCCGACGGCGGACTCGAGGAAGCCGGGGTCGAGCAGCGCGTCGACGGCGGCGCCGCCGGCGGGCGGGTGCTGGGTCATCGGATCTCCACGGACGTCGGGTCGAGGGCGGGTCGGGGCGGGAGCAGCCCGGCGGGCGGGCCGAGGAGCAGGGCGCGGGCCGCGTGCGGGGACAGCGGCGGCCGCTGGGCGATGCGGGCGAGCCCGGCGGCCCGGGCCACCAGCTGCAGGTCCGCCCGGGCGGGGTCGCCTGCCTCGGCGGGGCTGTCGGCGGTGCCGGCCCGCACGTGGCCGCCGGCCGAGAGCGCGGCCAGCAGCACCGGCAGGGCGGCGGGCCCGAGGCCGGCGGCGGTCCAGGTCGCGCCGGCCGGCAGCCGCTCGAGGCAGGCCGCCACGGCGGGGAGGGTGCCCGGGAGGTGGCCGGCCGCGCCGAGGACCAGGCCCACGTGGGCGGGACCGGCCGGCCCGCTCCGCTCCAGCAGCGCCGGGAGGACGTCGAGGTCGCCGAGCGCGACGGCCTCGTAGACCGGTGCCCCGCCGCGGCGCGCCAGCTCTGCGGTCAGCTCCGCCAGCAGGGGCTCGGGCGCGCCGAGCGGCAGGGTGACGAGGTCGGCGCCGATCGCCGGGTCGGCCGCCTGCACCAGCAGGTCGGTCTCCTCGCGCAGCGCCGCGAGGGTCTCCCGGGCGGCGGCGGGGTCCAGCGGCGGCAGCACGACCACGGAGGCGCCCACGGCCTGGCAGTCCCGCGCGGTCGCGGCCAGCTCGTCCGGCGCCGCCGGGGCGGGCGCCACGGTCACGAGGGTCCCCGAGGTCACCGGGGAATGTTCGCAGACCGGACCGCCCTCACCCGCTCCCGGGCCGCGGCCTGTCCCGCGTCGAGGGCGGCCGGCGCGTCGTCGGGGTCGATCGCCGCGCGGGAGCCGCCGACGGTCAGCTCGGCGTCGGCCGCGACCGACTGCTTGACCAGCGCGAGCGCGACGACGCCCAGCTCGTGGTGCCGGACGACGGTCCCGACCCGGCCGACCTCGCGGGCGCCGAGCTGCACCGGCGTGCCGGGCGCGGGCAGGTCCTCGCTGACGCCGTCCAGGTGCAGCAGCACCAGCCGGCGCGGCGGGCGGCCCAGGTTGTGCACGCGGGCCACCGTCTCCTGACCGCGGTAGCAGCCCTTCTGCAGGTGGACGGCGGTGCGCAGCCACTCCAGCTCGTTGGGGATCGTGCGGTGGTCGGTGTCGACGCCCAGCCGCGGACGGCGGGCCTCCACCCGCAGCGCCTCGTACGCGTCCAGCCCGGCGAGCCCCGCACCCGCCGCCAGGAGCGCGTCGGCGGTCGCGTCGACGCGCCCGCGCGGGACCACGAGGTCGACGGCCGGGGCGCCGTCCCCGAGCGCGGGCATCCGGCGGGCCCAGCCGCCCTCGGCCAGCGGCTCGACGGCGTACGGCGCCGCCGGCACCGGCAGGCCGGCGGCGGCGAGGACGTCGTCCCCGCGCGGGCCGACGAGCGTCAGCACCGCCCACGCGCCGGTGACCAGCACCGGCTCGACGCGGAGCATGAAGACCATCCGGGAGAGGAAGGTCTGCAGCGCCTCACCCGTGCCGGGCTCGACGTCGGCGCGGACGACGCCGTCGAGCTCGGCGACCACCAGGTGGTGCTCGACGTGGCCGTTCGGGGAGAGGACCAGCGCCTCGGTGCCGCTGCGGTCGGCCAGCCGCTCCAGGTGCTGGCTGAGCAGGTCGTGCAGCCAGCTGAGCCGGTCGGCGCCGCCGACGGTGAGGACGTCGCGGTCGCTGCGGTCGACCAGCCCGGCGCCCTCGGCGAGCAGCCGTTGCTCGCGCAGGGGGTCGCCGTAGTGGCCGGCCACCGCGCCGCCCTCGACGGCGACGGCGCCCGGCCGGGACAGCAGGGGTGAAGCGGTCACTGGATCAGTCCTCGTTCCCACGCTCTCGGCACGACCGGCACGTCCCGGAGAGCGCGACGTGCCCGATGTCCAAGCTGAAACCCAGGTCGGCGGCCAGACGTTCCGCCGCGGCGTCGAGCAGGTGCGGGTCGGCGGAGTCGATCTCGCCGCAGGCCTGGCAGACGACGTGCAGGTGCGGGTGCTCGAACGCGTGGTAGACCGGCGCGCCCTTGCCCAGGTGGGTGTGCCACACCAGGCCCAGCCGCTCGAGCACCTCGAGGTTGCGGTAGACGGTCGAGGTGTCGGGTGCCGCGCCGTCCGGCCCGGCCTGCTCGCGCAGCCGCGCCCCGATGGCCTCGGGCGTGGCGTGCTCCAGGGCGGCGACCGCGGCGAGCACCTGCGTGCGCTGGGTGGTCAGCCGCATGCCGCGGGCGCGCAGCCGCTCGGCCAGCGGCGCGGTCTCCGAGGCGGGGGGATCCACGTGCTCGACTCTATGGCCCCTGTGCAGGGTCCCGCCCCGAGCCTGCGAGGGACGGGGGGGCACAAGGGTCCTTTCTCTGTTCCGCGGCGAGGGCGGCGAGGTCGCGGAACAGGCCGGCGTAGGCGGCGGCCGGCACGCCGTCCACCGTCGGTCCCGGCTCTCCGGTGACGCCGTCGATGCCGCCCGCCGCCGAGGCGGCCGCCAGGAGGGCGAGGTCCAGGGCCGGGTCGAGGAGCGCCCGGAGCGCGGGCGCCCGGTCCGGCACCGCGCGGGCCAACGCCGCGACCAGGCCGTAGCAGCCCCAATTGGAGGTGCCGGCGACGACGAGCGCGTCGACCCCGGTGCGGCAGGCGATCTCGGCGCCGTGCGGCACGGCGGCGGCCACGACGTCCAGCGGCACGTTGCCCATGCCGATCTCGTTGCCGCCGTCGCCGACCGCGCCCGTGACCAGGCCCGGCGACCCGAAGGCGGCGTGCAGCGGCGCGGTGGTGGCGGTGATGTCGACCGCGCGCATGGTCGTCACCCGGCCGTGCCGGTTGGGCCCGAGGCGCTCGACGGCCACCAGCGCGGCGAGGTCGAGGGCGGACACGGTGGCGCGGACGTCGTCCTCGGTCGCCGTGCGGGGCAGCACCACCGCCGGCCCGCAGCCGGCCGCGGCCAGGCACGCGTCGACGACCGGGCCGCACCAGGCGTCGGTGAGCACGACCGGCGCGCCGCCGAGCAGGGTCAGCGCGCGGGCGAGGACGGCGGTGCCGACCGGCCCGTCGGTCTCGGCGGCCGGCCGCGGCGCCCAGGCGATGTGCACCCCGGTGACCAGCCCGATCCGCCGCCCGGCCGTGGCCGCCCCGGCCAGCATCCCGGCCAGCATCCCGAGCTGCCCGGCGACGGCCTCGCCGAGGGGCGTGGCGTCGCGCGCGCCGGGACGCAGCAGCGCCCGCTCGATCGCGTCCAGCGGCTACTCCACCGGGGGGCGGGCGTCGGCCAGGACCTGCCGCAGCACCGTCAGGTACCGCTCGGGGACGGCGTGCTCGCCGCGCGGCGGGAGGAACCCGGCGACGGTCGAGCCGGTGGCGGCGGCGAACGCGGCCGCCTCCTCCCCCAGCTCGCGCACGACCGGCTGACCGCCCCAGGCGCGGGTGCCGGCGAGGTGCGCCAGAGCCGCGGCGCTCTCGGCCCGCTCCCCGACGCAGTCGAAGGGCTTGTCGGTGGCCCACAGCACCCGGAAGCCCTCGACCAGGGAGGCGTCGGCCAGCGGGTTGCCGCCGAACATGCGCAGCGCCTCGGCCGGGGTGAGGAACACCGCGAACACCAGGTAGGTGAACAGGCACTTGTCGCAGTGCAGGCACCACCGCTGCGTCGCCTCGCCGCCCATGTGCCGCTGCGTGTAGGAGCGGTTGCAGGACAGGATGTGCTCGCGCAGCGGCAGCGCGGCGACCGCGGCCACGGTCGCGAGCTCGGACAGCTGGCGGGTCAGGCTGAAGTAGCCCACCCCGACCTCGGCGGCCGCGGCGGCGAAGAGCCGCTCGAACTCGTAGGACTTCGAGTACTGGTGGTTCACCGGCACGCCGCCGACCGACAGGGTCTCCTCGTCGGCGGAGCGCTCGTTGGCGAAGACGACCGGGTCGTACCCGCCGAGGACGGCGACCAGCGTCGAGATCGCCGAGTTGATCGCGGTCACCGGCACGTGGCCGTTCAGCCCGCCCTCCTGCGTCCGCCGGACCATCAGCGGGTCCAGCCGCCGGCGCACGCCCAGCAGCGGGGCACCGGCGGCCCGCGCGACGTCGCGCTGGGCGTCGGTCGGGTTGACCGCGAGCGCCGTCCCGTCGGGGATGACGACCAGCGCGAGCGCCGAGTCCTTGCCGCCGCCGACGGGCAGCAGCGCGCCGCGCTCCCCCGCGGCCGGCGGCGTCGCGGCGGCGTCCCGCACCTCGACGTCCCACTGGACGGTGTGCGGCAGCGGCAGCCCGTTGACCGCGGCGAACTCCCCCAGCCCGCCGCTGTAGGCCGCCTCGGCGACGGCGAGCTGGGCCTTGCTGACCGGCCGGCGGACGACGACGCGGCCGGGCGCGGCCAGCTTGTAGTAGCTGGTGCCCATCACGAGGTGGACGAGGTCGAGGGCGGCGTCGAGCTGCTCGGGCCGGGTGTCGCGCAGCAGCGCCGGGTCCAGCGTCAGCCGCTCGGTGAACTCGTCGTCGCCCAGCCGGTAGGTGAACGCGGCCTCGCCGGTGGCGACGTCCAGCGAGCGGTCGGTGATCTCGAACGGGGGGACGGTCATCGGGCGGCTCCTGGGAGGGGCTCCGCGCCGGCGGCGAGCACGAGCTCGGTGAACCGGGCGGCCAGTTCCTCGTAGTTGCGGAAGCGGTTGTAGCTCGGGGCGCCGGGCGAGAGCAGGACGACACCTCCGGCGACGGCGGAGGCGACCGCCGAGGCGACGGCCTCCTCCAGCGACGCCGTCTCGTGCACGGCGACCGCCCCGCCGCCGGCCGCCCCCCGGACGTCGGCGGCCAGCCGGGCACCGGTGTCGGGCACGGTCACCAGCGTGACGGTGTCGCTGCGCGCTCCCAACGCCGCGGCCAGCCCGCGGTAGTCCAGACCGCGGTCCTGGCCACCGGCGATGAGCGTCACCGGCCGCCCGGCCAGGGCGTCGAGGGCGGCGAGCACCGACACCGGGGTGGTGCTCAGCGTGTCGTCGACGAACGTGACGTCGCCGAGGCGCGCGACCGGCGAGAGCCGGTGCGGCAGGGCGCGGAAGGCGCCGACCGCGGCGGCGACGGCGCCGGCGTGCGCGGCGAGGTCGAGGCCGAGCAGCGCGCACGCGGCCAGTGCCAGCCGCGCGTTGCCCAGGTTGTGCTCGCCGAGCAGGTGCTCCGGCCGCAGCGCCGCCGCGAGCTCCGCGGGGACCAGGTCGCCGGGGTCGGCCAGCTGCACCGGGTCCAGGTACCGCTCCACCAGCGGGCGGGCCTGCGGCGCCACCACGACCGACCGCGGCGGGCAGGCGGTGAACACCCGCAGCTTGTCGCGGTAGTAGGTGGCCACGTCGCCGTGCCAGTCCAGGTGCTCGGGCGCCAGCGAGGTGACCGCGCCGAGGCCGGCGAAGTCGGGCACGGCCGCGGCCTGGTAACTGGAGATCTCGACGACGAGCGTGCCGCCCTCCGCCGTCCCGTCCAGCAGGACGTCGAGCAGCGGGGTGCCGATGTTGCCGGCGTGCACCGCCGGCCGGCCGGCGGCCTGCAGGGCCGCGGCGGCCAGGGCGCTGGTCGTGCTCTTGCCCTTGGTGCCGGTGACGCACAGGGTCGGGACGGCGCGGCGGGCGAACTCGGCGAGCGCGACGCCGGTGCCGGTGGTCACGCAGGTGCGCTCGGCCAGCTCGCGCGCCTCGGGGCGGTAGGGGCTGATCCCCGGCGAGCGGAAGACGACGTCGCAGCCGGCGAGGTCGGCGACGTCGGCGGAGGCGGTGACCCCGGCCGGCAGCGCGGCGGGGTCCACCGGGCGGCTGTCGACGACGTGCACGCCCGCGGCCCCCGCACCCAGCGCGGCCCGGACGGCAGCGTGCCCCTCTCGACCGTGCCCCCAGACGCCGACCCGCACGCCGGCGAGCTCCTCCAGCCGGACGGAGCGCTCCCGCGGGGGTGCTGCGGGGGCCTGGTCCACGCCTGCCCACTCTACGGACCGGCGGCCGCGCGGACCGGCCGCCGAGCGGGGCTCCCGGTAGGGTCGTCAGCGGTGTGCCGGGAAGTCTGGTCGGCGTCTGCTCCTCGGTGAGCAGTGCCCGACCCGACCCCATCCCCCTAGGAGCCGCCCCCGTGCCCAGCACCGCCTCCGGCCCCCACCGCATCCTCGGCCGCGGGTCCTGGACCGAGGCCGAACGGATCGCCCGCGTCCTGCGCAAGGAGACCGTCGGCGGCGTCCTCCTCCTGGTCGCCGCGCTCATCGCGCTGGTCTGGGCCAACTCGCCCTGGTCGGCGGCGTACGAGACCCTGCGCGACACCCGCGTCGGGCCGGAGGCACTGCACCTGGACCTGACGCTGGGCACCTGGGCGGCCGACGGACTGCTGGCGGTGTTCTTCTTCGTCGCCGGCCTGGAGCTCAAGCGCGAGTTCGTCGCCGGGGATCTGCGCGAACCCCGCCGGGCCGCGTTGCCGATCGCGGCCGCCGTGGGCGGCATGGCGGTGCCCGCGCTCCTCTTCGTGCTGTTCAACCTCGGCCGCGACGACGGCGCGCTGCAGGGGTGGGCCATCCCGAGCGCGACCGACATCGCCTTCGCCCTCGCGGTCCTCGCCGTGATCAGCACCCACCTGCCCAGTGCGCTGCGCACCTTCCTGCTGACCCTGGCCGTGGTCGACGACCTCCTGGCGATCATGGTGATCGCGGTCTTCTACACGTCCGAGCTGGCGGTGACCCCGCTGCTGCTCTCGCTCGTGCCGCTGGCCGCCTTCGGGTTCCTGGTGCAGAAGCGGATCCGCTCCTGGTGGCTGCTGCTCCCCCTGGCCGCGGTGACGTGGGTGCTGATGCACGAGTCCGGCGTCCACGCCACGGTGGCCGGCGTCCTGCTGGCCTTCACCGTGCCCGTGGTCCGCAGCGAGGCCGCCGGCGGGCCCGACGCCGGGCCGGGGCTCGCCGAGCACTTCGAGCACCGCATCCGGCCGATCTCGGCCGGCGTCGCGGTCCCGGTGTTCGCCTTCTTCTCCGCCGGCGTCACGATCGGCGGGCTGTCGGGGCTGGCCGACTCGGCCAGCGACAGCGTGGCCCTGGGCATCGCCGTCGGGCTGGTGGCGGGCAAGGCCATCGGCATCACCGCGGCCACGTGGCTGGTCGCGCGGTTCACCCGGGCACAGCTCGACGAGAACCTGGGCTGGCCGGACGTCGTCGGCCTGGCGCTGCTCGGCGGCATGGGCTTCACCGTGTCGCTGCTGATCACCGAGCTGGCGTACGGGCTGGGTTCGCCCACCTACGACCACGCCAAGGTGGGCATCCTCGTCGGGACCGTCGTCGCCGCCTCGCTCGCCGCGGTGATCCTCCGGGCCCGCAACCGCCGCTACCGGCGGATGTTCGTGGAGGAGCGGGTCGACCGCGACGCCGACGGGATCCCCGACGTCTACCAGGTCGAGAGCGTGGACGACCGGGCCGACCACGTGTCCCGCTGGGGTGACGCGCCGCCCCCGGGCCGGCGCGTGGACGGTTCCGCCGAGGGCTGAAAAAGCTCGTTGCCGACCCTCCGGAGGCGTCGTACCGTCGAGGTACACGAGAGAGGAGGTGGTCCGTAACTTGCATGCTTACAGGACTCGTGAGGTGGCTGTCCGCTAGCCGCCGTCCAGATGGGCCGCCCGTTCGGAGTGGAATCCGAACGACGGCATGATCGCCCGTCCGTCGTACGGCGGCGAGCGAGAACCGGACAGTCACCCGACCCCCGGGCCGCCGACCATTGTCCAGTCGGCCCGCGTGCAGCCCCCCTCGTCGAGGGCCCGGCGCCGCGGAGCAGCCCGGGGGTTGTCCGTTCCCCGGGACGTCCGGCGGTAGGTTCCGTCCCGTGCTGGTGGCCGGGCGCCCCGTCGAGACCGACCTCTCCCCCGCCGCGTGGGTGGCCGATGCCACGCGCTCCGCGCCCCGCGGCACCGTCGCCGCGCTCGTGCCGGCTCGCTTCCCGGCGCACGCGCGGGTGCTGCACCCCGCCGTCCGCTACGACGGCGACGACGACGTGGACGTCCGCTGGGACGAGGTCGCCGCGTACAACGGGACGACGGCGCACCGGCTGATGCAGTGGCCGGGGATCACCGGCTCCTGGGACTACGTCGGCGAGGACGACCAGCCCGACGTCTGGAACGACACCCCGGCGCCGGGTCACCTGCCGGCGCACGTGGCGGTCGAGCTGGCGGCGCTGCTCACCGCCCACACGACCACGCCGGACCGCTGCTTCTTCGGCGTCTGCGACGAGGAGGGCTTCGAGGGGCCGCACCTGGTGCTGCCCTCGTGCGAGCTGCTGGTCGTGAGCGGGCCGGTCACGCTGGCGGCGGTGAACGTGGCGCCCGAGCCGCAGGAGCAGAGCCCCGCGCTGTGGTGGCCGGCCGACCGGGCGTGGTGCGTGGCCACCGACCCGGAGCTGATGAGCACCTACGTGGCCGGCTCGGCCGAGCTCGTCGACGCCCTTCTGGCCTCCCGGCTGGAGGTCCACCCGGCCCGGCCCGGCGACCCGGTCGGCTACGCGGCCGACACCCGCAACCCCGTGGCCCCGCGCTCCTGACGGCCGGTGCCCGGCTCAGTCGCCGGCGAGCACGACCCGGTTGCCGTCGGGGTCCGCGAGCACGAGGACCCGCCCGCCACCACCGGGCTGCGAGCCCTCCTGGGCGGTCCCCGCGGCACGGAGGCGGGCGACCACGGCATCGAGGTCGCCGGTGGCGAGGACCACCGAGGACCGGCCGGCCCTGTCCGGCTCCGACCACACCTGCAGCCCCGAGCCGCCGGGCAGGTGCCACTCGAGCAGGCCGGGCATCGGCCGGGCGTCCGGGGCGCGGTCCCACAACGCCGTGTACCAGCGCTCGGCCGCGTCCAGGTCGGAGACGGTGGACTGGGCGAGGACGGCGGAGAAGGTCGTGCGGGTACGACGGCCGCGGGCGCCCGGGGTCATCGGTGGCCCGGGCGCCCGGCGGCAGCCCGCGTCAGAGCCCGGCGAGCTCGGACTCGAGGTCGTCCAGGCCCAGCGAGCCCTGGGAGAGGGCGGCCATGTGCCATGCCCGCAGGTCGAACGCCGCACCGCTGCGGCGCCGGGCCGCCTCCCGCCCGGCCAGCCAGGCCCGCTCGCCGAGCTTGTAGCTGATCGCCTGCCCGGGGACGCCGAGGTAGCGCACCAGCTCGCTGTCCAGGAACGCCGTCGTGCTGCCGCTGTGCTCGCCGAGGAAGGCACGGGCGAGCTCCGGCGTCCACGGCCGGCCGCGGTGGTCGGCGAGCACCCCGCCGGCGTCGGCGGGCACCGGCAGCCCCAGGTGCATGCCGAGGTCGACGACGACGCGCATCGCGCGCAGCTGCTGACCGTCGAGGTAGCCGAGCCGCGCCCACGGCTCGGTGAAGTAGCCGAGCTCGTCCATCAGCCGCTCGGCGTACAGCGCCCAGCCCTCGATGTCGGCGCCGACCATCCCGACCGAGGTCTGGAAGGTGGACAGGTCCTGGGCGCACAGCACCCACTGGGCCAGCTGGAGGTGGTGGCCCGGGACGCCCTCGTGGTACCAGATCGAGACGAGGTCCCAGAGCGGGAACCGCTCGCGGCCCAGCACCGGCAGCCAGGTGCGCCCGGGCCGCGAGAAGTCCTGCGAGGGCTGGGTGTAGTAGGCGCCGGCCGCGCTGCCCGGGGGGGAGACGACGGCCTCGACCCGGCGCAGCGGCGCGGCGATGTCGAAGTGGACCCCGTCCAGGGCCTCGATCGCGCGGTCCATGACGCCCTGCAGGTACGCGCGGGTGGCCTCGACGCCGTCGACCGCGGGACCGTGCCCCTCGACCCACCGCATCGCCTCCCGCGGCGAGGCCCCGGCCCCGTCGAGCAGCTCGTCGGCGGCCCGCCGTTGCCGGGCCAGCAGCCGGCGGTGCTCGTCCCAGCCGAAGGCGTAGGCCTCCTCCAGCCGGCCGTCGGCGCCGAGGTCGGCGCCGGTCCAGCGGCGGGCGGCGAGGGCGTAGCGGTCGCGGCCGACGGCGTCCGGCGTCCCCTCGGCGCGGGGCAGGTACTCCTCGCGCAGGAAGTCACGGACCTCGGCGACGGCGGCGTCGGCGGCCGCGGACGCGGCGTCCAGGTCGCGGCGCAGCGCCTGCGGGCCCCGGGCCGCGAAAGTGGCGAACCACGGGCCGGCCAGCCAGGCGTCGAGCTGACCGACGACGGTCGCCACCTGCCGCGGCGCCACCAGCAGGCCCCGCGCGGCGCCCTCGCGCAGGGTGGCGACGAACCCGCGGTAGGCCGCCGGCACCCCGGCCATCCGCCGGGCCAGGACGGACCAGTCCTCCTCCGTGTCGGCCGGCATGAGCATGAAGACCTGGCGGATCGCGTGCACCGGGCTGAACAGGTTCGACAGCTCGCGCAGGCCCTCACCCGCCTCGTGCAGCGCCAGGTCGGCGCCGAGCCGCTCGCGCAGCAGCCGGGCGCAGCGGCGGGAGCCGGGGCCCTCGACGGGGACGCCGGCCAGCTCGGCGAGCGTGCGGCGGGCCAGCTCCGCCCGCGCCTCGAGGCCCTCGGGCGAGGTGTCGGGCAGCCGGTCGGCCGGCTCCCCGAGGGAGGTCGCCACCAGCGGGTCGAGCGCGCACAGCTCCGCGACGTACCGGTCGGCGACCTGCCGCGGCCCGGTCACCGGAGCCGGTCGAGCCGCGCCGACGTCGTGGGCCGCAGCGGCGCGTCGCCCGAGGCGCGGTCGATCGCGTACATCAGCGCGCCCTCCACGACGCCGTACAGCCGGACGGCCCGGGTGACGTCCGGCCCGTCGGGCGTGCGAGCCAGGACGTCGGAGGTCAGCTCCCAGCTGGTCGTCGTCCGCGCCCGGCCGACGTAGAGCTCCACCAGGCCGGCCGGGTCGACGACGAGCAGCTCGACGTCGTCCTCCCCGCGCGGGCGCCAGAAGCCGGCCTCCCGCGCGTCGGGGCCGGCCGGCTTGCCGTCGTCCCCGATCAGCCAGGTCCGCGACTCGTAGGCGAGGAACCCACGGCCGTCGTGCGCAAAGCGCATCCACTGGCCGAACCGCCGGTCCCCCTCCGCACCGGCGCTCACGCCCTCGCCGTGCCACTCCCCGAGCAGCGGCAGGAGGCCCAGCAGCTCGTGGGCGACCTCCGGACCGGTGCGGACGTCGACGGTGTCCTCGACCGGCAGCTGCGTGGGGCCGCTCACCGGCGCGCCTTCCGCGGACCGCGGGCGATGCGGACGGCGCCGTACCCGCTGCCCAGGGCAGCCAGCGACGCCAGGGCGACGAGGACCCAGGCAGCGACCATGGGTTCCACCGTAGGACGCCGTCGCACCCGCCCGCTCAGGCGGTCGCGGGCACCGCGCCGACCGTCGCCGCGGTCACCTGCGCCCACGGCGTCGCGGTCAGCCCGAACGTCTCCGTGGTGGCGCTGGCGTCGATCAGGTAGGGCTGGTCGAACTGGTGCCGGACGTCGACGACCTCGCGCATCATCGGCGAGAAGGCGGCCAGCGCGCGCAGCACCGGCCACGGGATGCCGCTCACCGGGACCGCCGGGCGGCCGGCGGCGGCGCACAGGTCGGCGATCGCCTCCCGCTGCGACCGCGGCGGGCTGCTCGGCACGTGCCAGGCCCGGCCCAGCGCCCGCTCGTCGGTGCCGAGGGTGGCCAGCGTGGCCGCGACGTCGGGCAGGTAGCTCCACGACCGCGGGGCGTCGGGGTCGCCGACCACCCAGGCACGGCGGCCGCGGCGGACGGCGGGCAGCTGGCGGACCAGGTGCGACTGCGCCGCGGGCACCTGCGGGCCCACGAAGTCGGCGGCGCGCGCCTCGGTCATCCGGATCCGGCCGGCCTCGTGCGCGGCCAGGGCGTCGGCCCACATGCGGTTGCGCACCCGGCCCTTGGTGTCGGTGGCGGCGAGCGGGGAGTCGGCCGTCATGACGCCGGAGGGACGGCCGTAGCCGTAGAGGTTGGCCATGGTCGCCAGCACCGCGCCGGTCCGCTCCGCCGCCGTCAGCAGGGCGGCGGCGACCGGCGGCCAGTCGGTGGGCCAGCGGTGGTAGGCCGGGTTGACGGCGTTGTAGAGCGCGTCGGCGCCCCGGGCCGCCTCGACCAGGGCCACGGCGTCGGCGGCGTCGACCTGCCGGTGCTCGACCGTCTCCGTCGACGTGCCGCCGGTGCGGGAGAGCACCCGGACCCGGTGCCCGCGGGCGACCAGCTCCTCCGCCGTCGTCGTCCCCACCGGTCCCTTGCCCACGATCACGTGCAACGCCATGACGGCCTCCCTGTCGTCGCGACGAGAGCGGTGCTCTCGTTCGAGGACGACGCTCGCACCCCTTGCCCATCTGTGTCAAGAGCACCGCTCTCGGTTGCGTGCAGTGATCTCGCAAGGCACGATCGACGGGTGCCCACCGCCCGCGAGCGCGTCCGCGCCGAGATCACCGGCGAGATCACCGACGCCGCACGCCGCCAGCTCGCCGAGGTGGGAGCGGCCGCCCTCTCGCTGCGGGCGGTCGCCCGGGAGGTCGGCATGGCCTCCTCGGCCGTCTACCGCTACTTCCCGAGCCGGGACGACCTGCTCACCCGCCTGATCATCGACGGCTACGACGCCCTGGGCGCGGCCGCCGAGGCGGCAGACGACCCCGCCGCCCCTCCAGCGGAGCGCTGGCTGGCGGTGTGCCGCGCGGTCCGCGCCCGGGCGCTGGCCCACCCGCACGAGTACGCGCTGCTCTACGGCTCCCCCGTGCCGGGCTACGCGGCGCCGCCGGACACCGTCCCTGCCGCGGCGCGGGTGGGCGTCGTCATGGGCCGGATCCTGGGGGACGCCGCCCGCGCCGGCGCCCTCGCGGAGACGCCGGACCCTCCCGGCGACCCCCTGGTCACCGACGACGCCACGGCCGTCCTCGGCGGCGAGCACCCGGCGCTGACCGACGCGGTGCGCGCCCGCGCCCTGCTGGCGTGGAGCTCGGTCTACGGGACCGTCAGCTTCGAGCTGTTCGGCCACTTCGTCGGCTCGCTCACCGACGCCGACCGGTACTTCGACCGCGCGATGACCGAACTGGGCCGGCTGATCGGCCTCTGACGTGCCGTTCACCCCCAGCCACGCCGCGGCCGTCCTGCCGCTGCTCCGGACGCCGCTCCCCGCGTCGGCCCTGGTCGCCGGCAGCATCGCGCCCGACCTGCCGCTCTACCTCCCGGTCGACCTCGGCGTCCGGACCCACACCGCCGTCGCCGTGGTGGGCGCCGACCTGCTGATCGGCCTCCTGCTGTGGGCGGCCTGGCACGGGGTCCTCGCCGGCCCGGCGCTCGCCACCGCGCCACGAGCGCTGCGGGCACGGCTGGCCGGGCGGGTCCACCCGGGGCTGCGGTCCCGGCTCACGTCGGCCGGCCCGCTCGTCCTCGTCGTGCTGGCCGTCGTCGCCGGGGCCGCCACCCACGTGGCGTGGGACGAGTTCACCCACCCGGGACGCCTCGGTCCCGAGCACGTGCCCCTCCTGGCCGAGACCTGGGCGGGGCGGCCCGGGCACCGGTGGGCACAGGACGTGAGCGGTGTGCTGGGCGCGGCCGTGCTCGCCGGCTGGCTGGTCCGCTGGTGGCGGCGGACGACGCCGTCGCCGGTCGGGGAGCGGCCGGGGCGGTGGTGGCCGGCGGTCCTCGTGGGGGCGACCGCGGTGCTCGCCGGCGCCTCGGCGCTGCCCGGCAGCGGCGACCTCCGCTCGGCCGCCGTCGCCGCGGCGACCCGCGGCGGCGGGTGCGCGGCGGCCGCCGTCGTCGTCCTGGCACTGGCCTGGCACCTGCGGCGAGGGAGAGCCCTGCGGCGCTGAACCTGCGTCCTCAGCCGCCGGGGCAGTCGTTTCCGCCGCCGCTGCGCTCCTGGCAGACGACCTCCCGGTCGCGAGGCTGGACGTCGGGGCCGGCCTCCTGCGCCGCCGCCACACCGACCACCAGGGCGACGACGCCGGACAGCGCCAGCGCGCACCCGGAGGCGACCGCGTTCCGCCGCCGCCCGGTGCGCAGGCTCACGACGAGCCCGATCAGGGGGAGGACGACGGCGACGACCGCCGCGCGCAGGAGCAGGCTGCGCGCCTGGGCCTGCTCGGCCTCCGTGGGCTGCTCGCCGAAGAAGGCGAGCAGGTGGCCGACGGCCGAGAGCGCCAGCCAGGCCGGGACGAGGACCCAGCCGCCCCAGAGCGCCGCCAGGAGGACCGTCGTCCCCTCGGACCGGGGCGGCGCCGCCTGCGGCGGGACCGGCGTGTGCTGCACGCGGGCATCCTGCACGACCCGGATGCGGCGGCGCCCCTCCCCGCGGGTGCGGGGAGGGGCGCCGTTCCGGTCAGGAGTCCGTCACTCGATGACGAGCGTCGTCTCGTTCAGGCCGACCTCGGCGTCGACGACGCGCTCGCCCTTGCCGACCTGGGCCAGGGAGCGGACCTTCCACTGGCCGGGGGCGGCGAAGAAGCGGAACTCGCCCTCGGGGCTGGTCACGACCTCGGCGGTGAACTCGTCGGTGGCGTCCAGGAGCCGGACGTAGGCGCCGGCGACCGGGGCGCCGTCGTGCCACACCTGGCCCTGGATCACCGTCTGGTTGCCGACGTCGACGAGGGCTCCGCCCTGCTTGGGTGCTGCGCACATGTCAGATCAGCTCACTTCTCGATCGGGACGCCGACGAGCGAGCCGTACTCGACCCAGCTGCCGTCGTAGTTCTTGACGTTCTTCTTGCCGAGCAGCTCCTGGAGCACGAACCACGTGTGGCTCGACCGCTCGCCGATCCGGCAGTAGGCGATGGTCTCCTTGCTGTCGTCGAAGCCCTGCTCCGCGTACAGCTTCGCCAGCTCCTCGTCGGACTTGAAGGTGCCGTCCTCGTTGGCCGCCTTGCTCCACGGGATGTTGATCGCGGTGGGCACGTGGCCGGGGCGCTGCGACTGCTCCTGCGGCAGGTGCGCGGGCGCGAGGATCTTGCCGGAGAACTCGTCGGGCGAGCGCACGTCGACCAGGTTCTTGGTGCCGATCGCGGCCACGACCTCGTCGCGGAAGGCGCGGATGGAGAAGTCGGGGTCGCCGGCCGTGTACTGGGTGGCGGGGCGCTCGACCGGGTCCTTCGACAGGGGGCGGCCGTCGAGCTCCCACTTCTTGCGACCGCCGTCCATGAGCTTCACGCTCCGGTGGCCGTAGATCTTGAAGTACCAGTACGCGTACGCGGCGAACCAGTTGTTGTTGCCGCCGTACAGGACCACGGTGTCGTCGTTGCCGATGCCGCGGCTGGACAGCAGCGCCTCGAACCCGGACTTGTCGATGTAGTCGCGGCGCAGCGGGTCCTGGAGGTCCTTCTTCCAGTCCAGCTTCACGGCGCCCTCGATGTGGCCGCCGTCGTAGGCGCTGGTGTCCTCGTCGACCTCGACCAGGACGATGCCCGGGTCACCGAGGTGCTCCTGGACCCAGTCGACGGAGACGAGCACGTCGTTACGGCTCATGGGGGGTGTTCCTCCCTGTTGGGTGTGCGTGCGGTCAGGCGGTGCGGGCGGGCTGCGTGGACGGCGCAGCCCGCCGGACGAGCAGGTGGAGCTCGCAGCCCAGGCAGAAGCCCGTGGCCGCGTTGAGCAGGGCCGCCACGAGGGCGGCGCCGGTGGCGACGGCGCCCAGGACCGGCGCGCCGAGCAGGTAGCCGGCGGCCCCGGTGAGCGCGAAGAGCAGCCCGACGAGCTGCGCGAACCGCAGCGGCGCCTCCGGCTCGCGCTCCCGCGCCGGGCCCAGCCGCGGGGCGACCAGGACCCGGAACAGGACGGCGTACGGCGCCCGCCGCATGCCGGCGGAGGCGCCGACCCCGAAGACGGCGGCCTGCGCGGCCACCACCCAGCCGGAGCCGAGCACCAGCGCGACGGCCAGGACGGCGCTGGTGACCCACGCGGCGAACCGGGGGCCGCGCACGTCGACGGACGAGTGCTCACGGGACATGGCGGGACGGACTCTCTGAGACGGCGGTCAGGGCACGTCTGGGCGGGCGGGGCCTGCCCTCAGGGAGTCGGACACAGGCAGCTGCCGACGCGGCACAGGTCGACTGTGCGGCGCGAGGTCAGCATGAGGCCCACGGTGCGAGCGTAACCGATCACACCCGGCCGCCCGTGTGGGCGTCCACCAGGGCGGTGAGCTCTGCCGGTCGCGGGGCTCCGCTGCTGCGGCCGACCAGGCGGCCGGCACGGTCCACGTAGAAGAGCGTCGGCGTCCGGCGGACGTCCAGCGCCCGCACCTGCTCGAGGTGGCTCTCGGCGTCGACGTGCACGTACGCCAGACCCGGCCGGGTGCGCTGCAGCTGCTGCAGTCGGGCACGGGTCGCGCGGCACGGACCGCAGAACGCGGTGGAGAACTGGACGACGGTCAGGTCCGCCTCCGACGGGCGGACGCCGAGCCCCACCAGCACCTGCACCTGGTCCGCCCCGGCCTCGGTCACGCCGTCCTCCCCCTCGGTCCCCGTCGGGCGCACGGCGCCGCTGCGGGCGCGCAGCCACCACCCGGCGACCGCGGTGACGAGCACCGCGACGGCGAGCACGACCAGCCCCGTGGCGTCCATCACCGGACTGCCAGCGCCACCGCGCGGCCCGGCATTCCCGCGCCGGGCGGTCAGGCGCCGGACAGCACCGTGTCCACGGCGCCACCGGTGACCCGCACCCCGTCGTCGCCGGGGGTCACCGCGGTCAGCTCGAGCCCGAAGGGCAGCTCGATCGCGTACCGCAGGTCCAGCGCGTCGCTGGCGGCGTCCACCACGGAGTCCGGCAGGTCGACCCCGGCCGCCCCGGCCTCGTCGACGTCGATCACCAGGTCCTGCCCGTCGAGGGAGACCGTGCCGACGGCGGTGAGCGGCACCTCGTAGCCGAGGACGCCGACCGTCTCCGTCAGCCGCAGCCCGTCCCCCTCGGGCACCAGGGTGGTGTCGGTGCCCAGTTCCCGGGAGAGGAGCTCGTAGGAGAGCGTCACCGTCCCGTCGATGCGGTCGACCGGGATCTCGGTGACCGAGCCGCCGAGGACGTCGGACAGCGGCACGTGCACCCCCTGCAGCCGCACGTCGGCCGACGTCCCCTCCGGCTGGTCGAGGTCGGCGGCGGTCAGCCGGATCCGCACGTCCTCGTAGTCGCCGCCCAGCGCCTGGGTGAGGAACGGCCAGCCCTCGATCGACACCTCCGGGGTGCCGGCCAGCTCCCCCTCGTCGGCGATCGCCTCGGCGACCCGGTCCTCGGCGACACCGACGGCGACCCGGTCGGCGACCGCGGCCAGGCCGACCAGCACGACGAGCACCACCAGCAGCGCGCGCACGCCGCCTCAGAACGCCGTCTGCAGGGCGAGGGAGAACGCCACCGGGCCGGCCGCGGCGAACGGCAGGACCGCCTGGAGCACCGGCGCCGCCAGCGCGTGCCCGGGCCCGCCCCCGGCGACCCCCGCGACCACGTAGCTGCCGGCCAGGCCCACGAGCGCCGCGACGCCCGCGAGCACGAGCCCGACGGTGACCGACGACAGGGTGTCGCCGAGGCCGCCCGGGGAGTGACGCAGCAGCGCGACGCCGACGCCGGCCAGCAGCGCGACCAGCAGCCCGAGCACGCCGCAGTCGATGCCGACGGCGACCTGCGGCCGGGGGATCACGGCGTCGACCAGGTGGCCCGCGACCAGCGTCGCCCCCACCACGAGCGCGGCGGTGGCCGCCGGCCGCAGGCCCCCCGCGGTGTCGGGCAGCCGCAGCAGCACGGCGAGCCCGCACACGGCGCAGACCAGCAGCAGGACACCGGCCAGCGAGCCGACGACGTCCGCGCGCGGCGCCCGGCGCAGCATCTGGTGCAGCACGGCGGCCACGAAGGCCACCCCCGGCACCGCCAGCAGGTCGCCGAGCTCGGGGCGGTCGGGCAGCACCAGCAGCAGGTCGGCGGCGGCCGCCGCCCCCAGCCCGACGACCGGCACCCCGGCTCCCCCGGGGACGCCGGTCGCGGACGGCCAGGCCGCCACCAGCGCCACCTGGAGGACGAGGACGGCGGCCAGGGTCCCGCGGTCGCCGAACGCGTCGGCCAGCAGCACCAGCAGCGCCGTCCCGACCGCGGCGACCAGGGCCGCGGGCAGGTGGTGCGCCCGCGCCGGGACGTCGACGTCCGCGTCGACGTCGGGAGGAGCGGCTCTCACGACCCGATCGTCGCAGACACCCAGCGCCCGATCCGCTCGACGAGCGGAGCGGTGGCGCCGCTCTCGGCGTGTCCGAACCCCGGGACCACCCACGCCGTGGCGCCGGGCCCGGCCGCCTCCGCCAGCCCGCGGAAGTGCTCGAGCGGGAAGTAGCCGTCCCGGTCGCCGTGCACCAGCAGCAGCGGGGTGGGCGCGATCCGGCTGACCACCTCCAGCGGGGCGGACGGCGGGGTGAGCCACGGCGGCCCGAGCCGCAGCCGGACGACCCGGGCGCCGAGCCGGCGGCCGGCCGTCGTCTCCAGCAGCCAGTGCACGCGGCGCATCGAGGCGGTGTCGCGCACGTACCAGCGGCTGACCGCGCTGACGCTCACGACCGCGTCGGGCCGGTGCCGGCCGAGCGCCGCCTGCCGGAGCACCGCGCCGCCGCCCATCGACATCCCCAGCGTCGCGACCGCGGTGGCGCCGTCGGCCCGCGCCGCCGCCACCGCCGCGTCGACGTCGAGCAGTTCCGGGTCCCCGCCGGTGCCGCTGGCGCCCCCGGACCGGCCGTGGCCCCGGAAGTCGACCGCGCGCACCTCGCCGAACCGGCGCAGCCACCCGGCCAGCCGGCGGAAGTCGGGCCGGGCGGTGGAGTTGGTGAACCCGTGGGCGACCACGAAGGTCACCGGCCGCGCGGTCGGCGCCGGCGGTCGGGCCGGCACGACCACCCCCGACAGGCGCACCCCGTCGGCGGTCACGACCTCCACCGACCGGGTGCCGGGCAGCCGTTCCACCGGGCGCGTTCCCGTCGGAGGGAGGGGATCGGGCGACACGTCGGCTATCCTGCGGGCTCACCCGACAGCGCTGTCGTGGGCCCCCGGACGACCGCGGTCGTCCCCGGCTCCGTGAGGAGACGACATGCGACTCGTGCTCATGACCGCCGCGCGTCAGGCGACGACCGAGGTGCTGCCCGCGCTCGGACTGCTGGGCCACCAGGTACGGGTGGTGGCGCCGGAGCTCTCCAGCCTCCTCGACGGCGACTCCGGCGACGTGGTGCTGGTCGACGCCCGGCACGACCTCATCCAGGCCCGGACGCTGTGCGGCCTGCTGTCGTCGACGGGGGTGGCCTCGGCGCTGGTCGCCGTCCTGTCCGAGGGCGGCCTGGTGGCACTCTCGGCCGACTGGGGCGTCGACGACGTCCTGCTCGACACCGCCGGCCCGGCCGAGGTGGACGCCCGGCTGAAGTGGGCCACCGCGCGGCGCCTGGCCGCGGCCACGCCCGCCGACGGTCACGACGGCGGGGTCACCCAGGCCGGCGAGCTGGTCATCGACGAGCACAGCTACTCGGCCAAGCTCCGCGGGCGCCCGCTCGACCTGACCTACAAGGAGTTCGAGCTCCTCAAGTACCTGGCCCAGCACCCGGGGCGGGTCTTCTCCCGGGCGCAGCTGCTGCAGGAGATCTGGGGCTACGACTACTTCGGCGGCACCCGCACCGTCGACGTCCACGTGCGGCGGCTGCGGGCGAAGCTCGGCACCGAGCACGAGGCGTTGATCGGCACGGTCCGCAACGTCGGCTACAAGCTCGACCAGCAGGTCGCCGACGCGACCGCGGCGGCGGCACGGGCCGCCGAGCCGCAGGCGGAGACCGGCGACCGCACCACGGCCCCGCTGCGCTGAGCCCGCCCTGAGCTCCGACCCGACCGTCCGGGACCTCCCCGGGCTGGACCCCGCCCAGGTGCCGGCCGTACTGGCGCTGCTGCGCGCCGCGACGACCGCCGACGGCGTCCGCCCGCTGTCCGAGGAGGCCGAGCTGCGCCTGCAGCACGGCGGCCCGGCCGGCGGCCGCGACGTGCTGGCCGAGGCCGGGGGCGCGGTGGTGGGGTACGCCCGCTTCGAGGGCGGGGACGGCACCGGGGACGCCGAGGGCGAGCTCGCCGTCCACCCCGACGCCCGGCGGCGCGGGGCCGGGCGGGCGCTGCTGACCCGCCTCGAGAGCCTCGCCGGCGACCGGCCGCTGCGGGTCTGGGCGCACGGTGACCTGCCCGCCGCGGCGGCGCTCGCCGCCCGCGGCGGCTACGAGCGCGCCCGCACCCTGCTGCAGATGCGCCGCGACCTGGCCGGCGTGGAGGCCGGTCCCCCGGCCCTGCCCGGCGGCGTGCGCGTGCTGCCGTTCCGGCCGGGCCGGGACGAGGCCGCGTGGCTGGCCGTCAACGCCCGCGCCTTCGCCACGCACCCCGAGCAGGGCGGCTGGACCGCCGAGGACCTCGCGCTGCGCGAGGCCGAGCCGTGGTTCGACCCGGCCGGGTTCTTCCTGGCCTGGCGCGGCGACCCCGACGACGGCGGGACGCTGCTCGGGTTCCACTGGACGAAGGTCCACCCGCCGGGCGACGCCGGGGACGAGGCGATCGGCGAGGTCTACGTGCTCGGGATCGACCCCGACGCCCAGGGCGGCGGTCTGGGCCGGGCGCTCACCGACACCGGGCTGGCGCACCTGCGCGACCGCGGGCTGCGCGAGGTCCTGCTCTACGTGGAGGCCGACAACGTGCCCGCGGTGAGCTTGTACGAGCGGCGCGGGTTCACCCGCTTCGCCGTCGACGTCTCCTGGCGGCGCACCCCCCGCGGCTGACCGCGACCGGCGGGCCCGGGCGCGACGCCCAACCCGCCACCATGCCCGTCACCGGACCGTGGTGCGACCGGCCACGCGGGTCGTTCACCCGGATCTCGCCCTCCTGACACACGGGCGTATCGGGCATCACACAGGTCGTTCATCGGGCGTTCACCAGTGCACCCGGAGGCGGCTACCTCGGCTGCTTAGCGTCCCTCCACGTTGGTTCAGCGCTGCCCGGCATCGACGTCCGGGCACCCTCCGAAAGGCACTGACTTGAAGCTGCGCAGCAGCACGCGCACCCTCGCTCTGTCCACCGCACTGGCCGCCACGCTGGCCCTGGCCGCCTGCGGCGCCGACAACGAGTCGGACTCCTCCGGCAGCGGCGGCGGCGGCGGCGAGACCCAGGAGCTGAGCGGCGAGCTCGTCGGCGCCGGCGCCAGCAGCCAGCAGGCCGCCATGGAGGCGTGGCAGGCCGGCTTCCAGGGCGAGTACCCCGACGTGCAGTTCAGCTACGACCCCGCCGGCTCCGGCGCCGGGCGCGAGCAGTTCATCGCGGGTACCACCGCCTTCGCCGGCTCGGACGCCGCCCTGGACGACGAGGAGCTGGCGGCCGCGCAGGAGCGCTGCGGCGGCGGCGAGGTCTTCGAGCTGCCCAACTACATCTCGCCGATCGCGGTGATCTTCAACCTCGAGGGCGTCGACGAGCTCAACCTCTCGCCGGCCACCATCGCGGGGATCTTCACCGGCGCGATCACGACGTGGAACGACCCGGCCATCGCCGAGGACAACCCTGACGCGACCCTGCCCAGCACCGCGATCACCCCCGTGCACCGCGCCGACGACTCGGGCACCACGGACAACTTCACCGACTACCTGTTCCAGACCGCCGGTGACGTGTGGACCTCCGAGCCCGACGGCGTCTGGCCGCTGCCCGGCGGCGAGGCCGCGCAGGGCACCTCCGGCGTGGTCGACGTCGTGGGCAACGTGGACGGCGCCATCGGCTACGCCGACGCCAGCCGCGCCGGGGACCTGGGCGTCGCGAACGTCGCCGTGGGCGAGGAGTTCGTCGCCCCGACGCCGGAGGCGGCCGCGGCCGTCGTCGAGAACTCGCCGGCCGTCGAGGGCCGCGGCGAGTACGACTTCGCCATCGAGCTGAACCGGGAGACCTCCGGTTCGGGCGAGTACCCGATCGTCCTGGTCAGCTACCACGTCGGCTGCATCCAGTACGACGACGAGAGCACCGCGGCCAACGTGGCCGCGTTCATGGGCTACGTGATCAGCGAGGACGGTCAGGCGGCCGCCGCGGAGAACGCCGGCAACGCCCCGATCTCGGACACCCTGCGCGAGCAGGCGCAGACCGCGGTCGACGCCATCACCGCCGGCTGACACCGGCTCCCGGCGGTGGCCCGGGGCGTCGGACCGACGCCCCGGGCCATCGCACCGCCCGGCCCCGGGCACCCGCAACCACGACCGACCACCACGGAGCAGCGGTGACCGCCACGAAGGCCCCGACCGAACCCCCGTCGCAGCAGCGAGCAGTCCGGCGGCCGGGTGACCGTGTCTTCTCCGGAGCCGCCCGCGGCTCCGGCATCTTCATCCTCCTCGTCCTGGCCGGGGTGGCCGCCTTCCTCATCAGCGAGGCGGTGCCGGCCCTCACGGCGTCCTCGGACGAGATCCCCGGCGGCGAGGGCCTCGGCGCCTACGTCGGCCCGCTGATCGTCGGCACCCTGCTGGGTGCGCTGATCGCCCTGGTGGTCGCCACCCCGCTGGCCGTCGGGATCGCGCTCTACATCACCTACTACGCGCCCCGGCGGGTCGCCGCCCCCATGGGCTACGTGATCGACCTGCTGGCGGCCATCCCCAGCGTCGTCTACGGCTTCTGGGGCCTGGTCGTCCTCGCCCCCCAGCTCGTGCCCTTCCACGAGTGGCTGACCGACAACGCCGGCTGGATCCCGCTCTTCGCAGGCCCGGCGTCCACCAGCGGCCGCACCATGCTCACCGTCGGCCTGGTCCTGGCCGTCATGATCCTGCCGATCATCTCCGCCATCGCCCGCGAGGTCTTCAGCCAGGCGCCGGCGCTGCACCGCGAGGCCGCGCTGGCCCTCGGCGCGACCCGCTGGGAGATGATCAAGATGGCGGTGCTCCCCTACGGGAAGTCCGGCGTCATCGCCGGCGCCATGCTGGGGCTCGGCCGCGCGCTGGGCGAGACGATGGCCGTCGCGATCATCCTCTCCGGCGGCGCCGGCGCCACGATCAACCTGATCAGCAACTCCAACCCGTCGACCATCGCGTCGAACATCGCGCTGCGGTTCCCCGAGGCGACCGGCCTGGGCGTCAACACGCTGATCGCCAGCGGCCTCGTGCTCTTCGTCATCACCCTCGCGGTCAACATGCTCGCCCGCTGGATCGTCAACCGGCGCGCCGACTTCTCCGGAGCCAACTGATGAGCACCGACATCCGGTCCGCGCCGCCCACCTCGGCGCCGCAGCAGGGCCCCGTCCGTACGCAGCGCCGGCTGCCGCGCTACGCCCCGACCGGCCTCTACCTGGCCGGGATCGCCCTCGGCGCCCTCCTGTCCGCGGTCACCGGCTTCAGCGTCACCTCCACCGTCATCTACGGCGTCGTCTTCGGCACGCTGATCGTGTGGCTGGTCTCCCGGGCCGTCGAGGGCCGCCGCAAGGGCACCGACCGCCTGGTCACGTCCCTGGTGACCACCGCGTTCGGCGTGGCGATGATCCCGCTGGTCTCGCTGGTCTACACGGTGCTCGACAACGGCCTCGCGCGGTTCGACGGCGACTTCTTCAACAACTCGATGTTCCGCGTCGTCGGCGAGGGCGGCGGCGCCTACCACGCGATCCTCGGCACGCTGATCATCACGCTCGTCGCCACGCTCATCTCCGTGCCGATCGGCCTCATGACCGCCATCTACCTCGTCGAGTACGGCACCGGGCGGCTGAAGCGCGCCATCACGTTCTTCGTCGACGTCATGACCGGCATCCCGTCGATCGTCGCCGGCCTCTTCGCCTTCGCCCTCTTCACGCTGCTCTTCGGCAACGACTTCCGCGCCGGCGTCATGGGCTCGGTGGCCCTGTCGGTGCTGATGATCCCGGTGGTCGTGCGCTCCTGCGAGGAGGTCCTCAAGCTGGTCCCGAACGAGCTGCGCGAGGCCAGCTACGCCCTGGGCGTGCCGAAGTGGCGGACCGTGGTGAAGGTCGTGCTGCCCACCGCCATGGCGGGCCTGGGCACCGGGGTCACCCTCGCCATCGCCCGCGTCGTCGGCGAGACCGCCCCGCTGCTCATCACCGTGGGTCTCATCACCGGGACCAACCTGAACCCCTTCGACGGACGCATGGCGACGCTGCCGGTGTTCGCCTACTACCAGCTGACCCAGCCCGGTGTCGCCGAGCAGGCGTTCTTCGACCGGGCCTGGACGGCGGCCCTGCTGCTCATCATCCTGGTCATGGCGCTCAACGTCGTCGCCCGTCTGATCAGCCGCTTCTTCGCCCCCAAGACCGGTCGCTGACCGACCGACTGACCGGAGGACACGTACGTGGCCAAGCGCATCGAGGTCTCCGACCTCAACATCTACTACGGCAACTTCCTGGCCGTGGAGGGCGTCAACGTCTCCATCGAGCCCCGCAGCATCACCGCCCTGATCGGCCCCTCGGGCTGCGGCAAGTCCACCTTCCTGCGCTCGCTGAACCGCATGCACGAGGTGCTGCCCGGGGCGCGGGTCGAGGGCAAGGTCGTCATGGACGGCCAGGACCTCTACGGCGGCGACGTCGACCCGGTCGACGTCCGCCGGCAGGTCGGCATGGTGTTCCAGCGGCCCAACCCGTTCCCGACGATGTCGATCTACGACAACGTCATCGCCGGCAACCGCCTGAACAACAAGCGGATGAAGAAGTCGGAGACCGACGAGCTGGTCGAGAAGTCGCTGCGCGGCGCCAACCTCTGGAACGAGGTCAAGGACCGACTCGACCGGCCCGGCTCGGGCCTGTCCGGCGGTCAGCAGCAGCGCCTGTGCATCGCCCGCGCGATCGCCGTCGAGCCCGACGTGCTGCTCATGGACGAGCCCTGCTCGGCGCTGGACCCGATCTCCACGCTCGCGATCGAGGACCTCATGACCGAGCTCAAGGAGCGGTTCACGATCGTCATCGTCACCCACAACATGCAGCAGGCAGCCCGGGTGAGCGAGTCCACGGGGTTCTTCAACCTCAACGGCGTCGGGCAGCCCGGCCGGCTGATCGAGTTCAACCCGACCGAGAAGATCTTCAGCAACCCCGACGAGAAGGCGACCGAGGACTACATCTCCGGCCGCTTCGGGTGAGCTGACCCGCGCCGCCGAACGGCCCGTCCCCGCGCTGGGGACGGGCCGTTCCGCGTTCCGGGGGCCGGGTGACCTCACGGAGGCGGCCGAGCCGCTCCGTCGCCGGGACGACGGGGTCCGGCCGGGTTCCTGTCAGCCGCAGCTGGTCGACGCGGAGGCGGGTGCGGCCTCCGCGGCGAGGGTGTCGGTGGTCGGCTCGTCGCTCGCCGCGGCGGTCCCGGCCGCAGGGGCGGGCGGCGGGACCGGGGTGACCACCTGGGTGTGGTTCGGGCCGACGACGAGCTGCACCGTGTCGCCGATGGCGTCGCTGGGCTCCAGGACGGCACCCGGGACCGCGGCGGCGACCGTCTGTGCCTGCGCGAGGACGCCCGGGCCGTGCCGGACCACGGTCACCTCCACGCCGCCGCGTTCGTTGGTCACCTGCCCGACCACGAAGCCCTCGGCGCGCAGCTCGTCGGCCACGGTGCCGGCCAGCCCGGCGGTCGCCGTCCCGTTGAGGACGTCCAGCGTGACCTCCGCCGGCGGGACGAAGGCGGGGACCGGTGCGGCGGCGGGCGGCGGCTCCTCGGCGGCCGCGGGAGGGGCGGGGGCGGCGTCCACGGGCTCGGCGACCGCGTCGGGCAGCCGGCCGTCCTCGATGACGGTCTCGAACATCGCCCGCGCGGCGGTGCGGTCGACGAGCACGTACGGCTCCTCGGAGCCGGCGGGCACGTAGCCGACCTGCGTGACCGGCAGCGCGGCCCGCTGGACGGCGTCCCCGGACAGGTCGCCCAGGGTGCCGGCGAGGGTGCGCAGGTCGCCGAGGTTGGTGGCGTCGTCGACGGTGAGCGCGTCGGAGGCGCGGGTGAGGAACGACGTCAGCCGCACCGGGTTGCCCAGCACGCCCGGCGACATCGCCTGCCGCAGGGTGGCGGTGAGCAGCACCTGGGCGCGCTCGGCGACCGCGGTGCCCGCCGCGTCGGCCGCCGGGTCCCCGGGCCGCAGCCAGCCGGCGGCGCGGTCGCCGTCCAGCTCGGAGGCGCCGGCGGGCAGCGGCTCGGCAGCGGCCGCCCAGGCGCCGGTGACCGTGGGCAGGCAGACCGGGATGCCGTCGAGCGCGTCGACCATGTCGGGCAGGCGGGCGAGGTCGACGCCGAGGTAGTGGTCGACGCGCAGGCCCGACAGCTGCTGCACCGACCGCACCATGCAGGCCGGCCCGCCCTCGAGCAGCGAGTCGGCGAACGCCTCGGTGACCGGGTCGCGCAGCTCGCCGTCGGCGGCCCGGCAGGCCGGGGTGTCGACGAGCGCGCGCGGCGGCAGGCTGACCAGGACGGCGGACTCCTCGTCCGGCGAGACCCGCGCCAGCAGCGCGGCCACGCCGTCGGCTCCCTCGGCGCCGGGCATGCCGGTGCCGACGACCAGGTACGTGGCCGCGCCCTCCTGCAGGCCCGGGGCGATCACCTCGGGCCCGTCCACCGCGAGCGCCTCGACCCGCTCGATGCTGTTGTCGACGTAGACGTAGAGACCGAGGTGGTAGGCGACCACCAGGGCGAGCAGCGCCAGCACGCCCTGCGCCAGCCGGAGCATCCGGCGGCGGCCCGGGCTGCGGGCGGCCCGGCGGGCGGCGCGGGTCTCCTTGCGCGGCGGCCGGGGAGCGGCGGTGGCCCCGGAGCGGCCGGGGGCGTCCAGGCCGGGGATCGGCGGCAGCGGCCTGCCCGGCCGCGCCTTGAGCGCGGCCGGGCCGCCGCCGGGCAGCGGCGGGACGGGCTGGCTGTACCGGACGCCGGGCAGCGGCGGCACGGGCGCGCTGCGCTGCACCCCGGGCGTGCCCGGCAGCGGCGGCACGGGCTGGCTGTACCGGACGCCGGGTGCGGCCGGTGCGGGCGGCGCGGCCGGCGGTACGGGTGGCGGAGCTGCCGGGGCAGGGTCGCCCTGCGGCGCGGGCGGGGACGGCGACGCCGCAGGCACCGGCGGCAGGCCCCGGGCGGGCGGCGTGTCGCCCGGGTGCGACGCCGCCGGCCGCGGCGCGGACGGACCGGACCCGGCGGACGGCGCGGGCCTCGCCGGCGACGACGAGGGTGCGGCCGCCGCCGGCCGGGCCGCCCCCGGAGCCGCCGGCCGGGGCGGCGCGGCGTCGGCCCGGCGGGGACCGGCGGCCGGCGGCACGGCCGGGCGCGGCCCGCGGTGGGCCGGCAGCGACTCACCGGGCAGCAGCGGGATGGGCACCTCGCCGGTGCGGCGCGCGGCGCGGCGGCCGCTGGGACCGCTGCCCTGGCGGGCGATGAGCTGCTCGAGGGTCAGCGGCTCGCCGTCACGACCGACCGCGCCGTCACCGGCGCCGCCCCCCGCTCGCGAGTCCCCCACCGCGTCGACTTCCCATCGTCGTGGCCCGTGCCGTCTCCGTACCCGCGAGCGCACGGGCACACCGCGCACGCTTCGTGGGCGGCCCCTCACGATACGTCCCCGGAGCCCGCCGGACGGGTGACGCGCGGAGATCGCCCGGCGACGACTCGGTCACGGACGTAGCGTCGGGTGGTGCGCCTGCCCTCCATCCCCGGTCCCTCCGACGTCCTGGCCGCGGTCGACGGCCTGCGGGAGGGGCTGACCGAGGCCGTCGCGCTCGTGCCGCGGGTGGTGAGCGCCGTGGGCCGGATCGAGGGCCTGCTGGACCGGGTGACCGCCGTCGTCTCCTCGGCGGAGGGCCTGCTGGGCCGCGTCGACCGGGCGGTCACGGACCTGGAGGAGACCCGCCGTCGCGCCGACGAGACGATCACCCGGGCCGGCGGGACGCTCCAGGAGGCCGACGACGCGATCGGCGCGGTCGGCGAGACCCAGCGCAAGGCCGACGAAGCCATCACCGCCGTCGGCGACACCCAGCGCAAGGCCGACGAAGCCATCACCGCCGTCGGCGACACCCAGCGCAAGGCCGACGAAGCCATCACCGCCGTCGGCGACACCCAGCGCAAGGCCGACGAAGCCATCACCGCCGTCGGCGACA